>CAYUHD010000014.1:0-26161 GCA_964444385.1 uncultured Gammaproteobacteria bacterium | reverse complement strand
GGGAACTGGTATGGAACTTCTCTTGATTTTGTCCAATCAAAATTAAACTCAGGAGTTAACCTTATTCTTGAAATAGATGTTCAAGGATTTAGACAAATAAATGATCTTTCTCTTAATTATGAATCTATCTTTATTCTTCCTCCATCCATCCATTCTTTAGAAGAGAGAATAAAAAGCAGGGGAGATGAAGATTTGGAGGCAATTAATCTAAGGTTAAAAAATGCAAAAGATGAATTATCTTATGCAAATGAATATAAACATATTATTATTAATGATTCTTTTGATGAAGCGGCGAAAGAACTTTTCAATATTATTGCTCAAGAAGAGCCTTCAAATAAGAAAAACACACAAGAAGTTCAACAGTTTTTAGCCCAGCTATTGTCTTATTAGGCAAATAAACACTAAAATACGCCCTCGGAGAAAACATTATGGCAAGAATTACAGTAGAAGGTTGTTTAGACAAAGTCCAAAGTAGATTTGAATTAATCCTATTGGCATCTGGAAGAGCGAGACAACTTTCAACAACAAGCAGGGAACCAATGGTAGAGTGGGAAGATGATAAACCTACTATTGTTGCTTTGAGAGAAATCGAAGAAGGATTAATTACTAAAGAAATCCTTGATAAGACCCTTGAAGAGGATGTGCTATTAGATGAATTTGCTATTGACAGAGAAAAACCGCAAGGCGAAATTATCGGCTAATGTTAATCCTGGAGCTTTTAATTGAGTGACCGGGCTATCCCCAATCAAGTTCTGTTAGATTTCTCTAATAGAAAACTACTTTCACCAGTCCCGAAAAAACTTTACAAAACTGCAAAAGTTTATTTTTCTAAGAAGGAGCTAGGCCTTTTGCAAACAGCCTATAATATTGCATTTGAGGCACATAAGGATCAATTCCGCAAAGAAGGTTCAGCCTATATTACGCATCCCGTTGCGGTGGCTTCAACTTTAATAGAGCTTCATTTAGATGTTGAAACAGTTTGCGCAGGTTTAATGCACGATGTCTTAGAGGACAGTTTCATTAAAAAATCATACTTAGAAAAACTTTTTGGTAAAGACATTGTTGCAATTGTTGATGGTGTTAGTAATTTAAATAAGCTTGATTTTGACAGCATTGAAGATCGCAATGCCAATAATTTACAAAAAATGGCTTTGGCTATGTCAAAAGATATTAGAGTGATTATTGTAAAGTTATGCGATCGATTGCATAACATGAGAACTATTGAGTTCCTCCCAAGAGAAAAACAAATTAGAAAATCAATAGAAACCCTAGATCTTTATGGGCCTATTGCAATTAGAATTGGCATGCAAAATATCCGAATTGAGCTTGAAGATTTAGCTTTTAGATGCATCCATCCTATGCGAGCAAAAATGCTGGAATCGGCTATAAAACAGGCAGTTGGCGGAAGGCAAAGAATTATTTCAAAACTCCGTAAACAATTTAAGTATCATTTAAAAAATAATGATATTTTGGCAACTGTTCAAGGAAGACAGAAATCTTTATACAGCATTTATAAAAAGATTAAAGACAAGAAAAAACCTTTTTCTGAGATATTAGATGTTTATGCATTTAGGGTAATTGTAAATTCTGTTGATGATGCTTATAGATCATTGGGCGTTATTCATAATGTCCATAAACCCATTGGTAAAAAGTTTAAAGATTATATAGCTATACCTAAATCAAATGGTTATCAGGCAATTCATACTTCACTTATTGCTTTAGATGGAGTTCCAATTGAAGTACAAATTCAAACTAAAAGCATGGAAATTATTGCTGAAAACGGGATCTCAGCTCATTGGTCATATAAAACAAGAGATACCATAACCTCAGAATCAATTGGCGCAAAAAAATGGATCGAAGGCTTCACTGATTTAAATAAAGCATCAATTGATTCGCACGAATTTGTTGAAGCAATTAAAACTGATCTAGTTTACGACGATGTATATGTTTTTACTCCAGCAGGAAGAATTGTGAATTTAAAATCAGGCTCCACACCAATTGATTTAGCATACGAACTTCATACGGAGCTTGGTAGTAAAGCAGTTGCATGTAAAGTTAATAGAAAATATGCACCATTGAATATTCGTTTAGAGAACGGTCAATCAATTGAAATAATCACTTCGAATAAGCAGGAGGTCAGACCAGAGTGGCTGAATTTTGTTGTAACAAGTAAGGCTAGATCTTCAATTAGGGTTGCACTTCGTAAGCAAAAAATTTCGCAATCAAGGAAAGCAGGGAAATTGATGTTAGAAAGTGAATTAAAAAGAGGAGGAGTGACGCTTGATCATTATCGAGGCAGAAAAATGTCTAGAATTTTAGAGATGATAGGAGCGAAATCTCTCAATGAACTCTTAATTGATCTAGGATCAGGTAAAAAAACTGGAGCATTAGTCGCCGAGAGATTCTTTTCAGGTCTAAAAATTAGAAAGAATAAAACCTCTAAACTTAAAGCAATGGTTTTATCTGACAACCAAATAGAAGGGGTTTCAGTTATTTATGCAAAATGTTGTATGCCAATTCATGGAGACCCAATAACGGCACATTCCGATACAAATAGAGGAATAGTGATTCATCATGCGCGATGTAGGCGAGTTGTTCCGCATAGAAGTCATGCATTGTCCCCGAGATATTTTCCAGCTATCTGGGGAAGTGATAGTGAAGAGTTTCATTATAAAGGACATCTAAAAGTTCATGCTGAGGATAGACCTGGGATATTGGCCGATATTGCATCAGTCTTTACAAGATCTAACCTTAATATAGTAAATATTCAAAGCAGAGATTTTGATGCAATGATTATTGAATTTGCTGTAGAGGTAGAAGTTCTTAACACCAATTCATTGAAGCAATTAATGGTAAAATTACGCTCATTAAGATACGTTACAAGTTGCTCAAGAATAGTAAATGATACTAAAACAAAAAATGAAAAAACCAATTTTTACAAATAAGGCACCTGCAGCATTAGGGCCTTATTCTCAAGCAATCCAATGGGGGGACGTGGTTTTTATATCAGGGCAAATACCCCTAATCCCATCTACGGGGGAGTTGAATAATAAAACCTTTAACGATCAAGCATCACAGGTTATAGATAACCTAGAGGCTATTTGCAATGAAGCTGGAGGTAGTCTGGATAACATACTTAAATTGACAATTTTTTTAACTGATCTCACTAAGTTTGATGAGGTTAATGAGATTATGACGAGAAGATTTTCTGAACCTTTTCCTGCCAGAGCTACATTAGAGATATCTAAACTTCCCAAAGGAGTAGATATTGAAATGGATGCTATTTTATCTATACAAGTTTAATGTCTAAAAATTTAGTTAATTTTTCTGATTTAACCAAAAAAGACATTTTTGATTTAATTGAGCTGGCCAATAATTTTAAGTCTGAGAATTCTCTAGAGTACAGGCATGAAAATTTATTTCCCGATAAGAAAATTGTTTCGATGTTCTGCGAGCCAAGTACTAGAACAAAGTTATCTTTTGAAATTGCAGCATATAACCTTGGCGCAAAATTCATAGATTTTGATTTAAGCAATTCCTCAATGCAAAAAGGAGAGAGTCTTGAAGATACCCTGGATGCTATGGAGATGATGGGAATAAATTTATGCATTCTCCGTCACACTGAATCAGTGATCCACGACTTTGTAAAATATTTTTCAAATATGCAATTTATTAATGCGGGAGAGGGAGCAATTGCCCATCCCACTCAAACATTAATAGACTTGATGACTATCTATGAGGCAAAAGATAAATTTGAGGACCTAAAGATTGCTATTGTTGGCGATCTTGATCATTCAAGGGTGGCTAACTCTTTTATTGAAGCCATTCAAATTGTCGGATATAAAAGTTTAACTTTCTGCGGCCATCCTGATCTTTGTAAAAATTTTATAGAAAAACCCATTGGTAATTTTGAGCCTGAGTTAGAGCTCGCATTGCAGGATGCTGATGTAGTTATGGCATTACGGATTCAAAATGAGAGATTGTCAGATACACTTTCCATTGGAGCAAAAGATTATATTGATAGGTATCAGATAAATGTTGACTCTCTGCAGGTAGCTGACCCTAAAATGATCTTATTGCATCCTGGGCCAGTAAATTATGGAATTGAATTAAGCAAAGAAGCTGCAGAGCTAGAAAATTGTAAGATTAGAAACCAGATTTTTAATGGTGTTGGAATAAGAATGGCAGTTTTAACTAAACTTTTTTCTCAAACATAATCCTTTTTACTGTCTCAACAGTATTAATAGTTGCCTGCTCAATCTCGATATTAATTAAATCTCCTTTTTTAATTTCTTTGAATGTAGTGACTGAGACTGTTTCAGGAATGAGATGGATATAGAATGATGATTCTAGTACCTTACCAATAGTTAGACTGCATCCATCTAATGCTATATACCCTTTATAAAAAAAGTATTCTCTTAAACCCGGAGGAATTTTAATTTGTAGGTCTTTTGTTTTACTTCCATTAATAATTTTTAAAACTTTTCCGACTCCATGGATATGTCCAGACAATAAATGTCCACCAATTTCAGTTTTAGAGGTCATTGAGCGCTCTAAGTTCACTTTGCTTAGTCTAGAGACACTTTTCAAATTAGTTTTTTCTAAGGTCTCTTCAATAACATCAAATTCTAAGGAATCCGTTTTACCCTTTTTCACTGTAAGACATACCCCATTAACTGCCACGCTAGCTCCTTTTGCTAAATTTTTAGCAAAGCCTTTTGGAGCCTTAATAACTAAAGATATGTAATTTTCATTTTGAATAATTTTTTGAATATGACCTTTTCCGCTTACGATTCCAGTAAACATTATGCGCCCCAATTATCTTTGTATTCCTGTAGCTCTGATAAGTGAGAGTTAAAATTTTTATTGCTGTGGGAGAATTCAATAAGAGCATCTAAATTTACGATGGATAAGACATTAATCCCAAAATCTTTTTCGAGTTCAGCTTTAGCAGATAGATCGCTATTACCTTTTTCTTGTCTATCCAGCCCAACAATAAAAATTTTTGGTATAGCACTTAAATTTTCAATAATTTTAATAGATTCCCTAGCTGCAGTTCCTGCAGATAAAACATCATCAATAATCATGACATTTCCAGAAGGATTGGCCCCAATAATTTTACCTCCTTCGCCATGATCTTTTATTTCTTTTCTGTTAAAAGAAAGGGGGCAGGGAGTTCCTTTTTGGCTATAGATCATTGCAACGATTGATCCCAAAAATATTCCTTTGTATGCAGGCCCATACAAACAATCAAACCCTACCTTGGATTGCTCAATTGCATCAACATAACAATAGGCTAACTGGTATAGATCGCAGCCATTTAACATTTTGGCTGCATTGAAAAAATAGGGGCTAACTCTGCCAGATTTAAGTGTAAATTCACCGAACTCTAAAGCATTTGATTCTAGGGCTAGATCAATAAAAGTCTTTTGAAAATCTTTTAGCTCAGACATAATTTTTGAGTACTTACAATTTCAGCAATTCCTTTTGAGGCTGATTCAATCATTTCATCAAGCTGATCTTTCATGAAAGGATATTTTTCAGCTGTGCCTTGGATTTCTATGATTCCACCGCTTTCAGTCATAACAACATTTAGATCTGTATCTGCAGAACTATCTTCCTCGTAGTCTAAATCTAATAGAGGACTTCCATCTTTTAATCCAATTGAAACAGCAGCTATACATTCTTTGATTGCCCTTTGATCATCATGAGAGTTTTTAATAGCCTGAAATAAAGCTACACATGCACCAGAAATAGAGGCTGTTCTTGTTCCTCCGTCTGCTTGTATCACATCACAATCTATGTTGATTGTTTTATCTTTCAAATATTTTAAATCAACAGCCTGTCTCAATGACCTGCCTATTAATCTTTGAATTTCCATGGTTCTCCCACTTTGTTTACCTCGGGCAGCTTCTCTATTCATTCTTTCATGAGTGGAGCGTGGAAGCATTCCATACTCAGCTGTAATCCAGCCTTCATTTGATCCTCTCATCCATCTGGGGACTTGGTTTTCAATACTTGCAGTACAAATTACATGAGTATCTCCAAACTTTATAAGAGCAGAACCTTCGGCATGTTTGTTAACGCCAACATCTATCTCTATGGATCTCATTTCATTATTTTGTCTGTCATTTTTTCTTGTCATATGAATATTATATCTCTTTAAATGTCCCTATAATCTATATAACAGGAAAATCTATTATGAAAAACAAAGCACTAATTTCTTCACTACTTTTTGTCCTTGTAAGCTGTTCAGATAACTTTGATATAGATGTTTCATTTGGAGAAACTGAATCAATAAATCCAGGAATTGATGACGCATTTGTTTCAACATATAAGCCAATGGAGTCTCAACCAATCCTTTTTAAGTCAGCCAATATTTATGATGGGCTTGGTGGTGAGTACAGAAATTATGATTTATTACTTTCCGATGGAAAGATTGAAGAAATTGGTAAATCTATAACGTTAGTAGGTGTTTTGGTTATAGATGCAACTAATAAATGGATTACCCCAGGCATTATTGATATTCACTCTCACATGGGGGTTTATTCTGCTCCTAGTGTCCCGACTAGCTCTGATGGGAATGAAGCTACAGCACCTGTCACAGCTGAAGTATGGGCCGAACATTCATTGTGGACACAAGATCCTCAATTTGCTCTTGCATTAAAGGGTGGAGTAACAGCTTTTCATGTTTTACCAGGTTCAGCTAATTTATTCGGAGGTCGCGGGGCAACCTTTAAAAATATTTCTCAAAATACAATTCAAGCTATGAAATTTCCAGGAGCACCCCATTCGCTCAAGATGGCTTGTGGAGAAAATCCTAAAAGGGTTTATGGGAATCGAAGACAAGCTCCTTCAACCAGAATGGGTAACATGGCAGGATACAGGAGCGCCTGGATAGATGCTGTTGAATACACGGATGGCATGAATGAAGATAACTCAGATCGTTGGCCTATAAGAGATTTGGCTATGGATACTTTGATGGGGGTTTTAAATGGAGAAATTCTTATCCAGAATCACTGCTATCGAGCTGAAGAAATGGCAATGATGATTGAGATGTCTAGAGAATTTAATTATAAAATTACCACTTTTCATCATGCTGTTGAGGCCTATAAGATTGCTGATCTTCTCGCTGACGAGGGAATTTGTGCTGCCATGTGGGCTGATTGGTGGGGCTTTAAACATGAGGCTTACGATATGGTACAAGCAAATATAGCAATCATTGATCAGGCAAGAAATGGAACAGGGTGTGCAATAGTTCACTCAGATGATGAGGTGGGAATTCAGCACCTCAATCAAGAAGCAGCAAAGGCCATGGCGGCAGGAAATAGAGCGGGATATGATATTTCAAAGGCCCGTGCAATGCGCTGGATTACAAGTAATCCAGCTAGAGCTGCAGGAATACTTGATCAAACAGGAAGTATAGAAGTAGGTAAAGATGCTGATATTGTCCTTTGGACTGGAGACCCTTTTAGTGTTTATTCTAGGGCTGAAAAAGTTTTAATAGATGGCGCTTTAGCATTTGATATGAAAAATTCTAAAATTCAACCAATTACTGATTTTGATCTGGGCATCATTCAACCCCAAACCAATAGGGTGAAATAAGATGAGAAAACTATCTATAACTTTATTTTTATTTCTTACTGTGCATATTTCTGCAGAAACAGTTTTGATAAAAGGTGGCTTGGTTCATTCAGCAAATGGTGACACTGCAACAATCCAAGATATTTTAATTTCTGATAATACAATTGTTGGCATCGGCGATAATTTAATAATTGATGGAAATACCAGAGTCATAGAAGTTAATGGATTACCAGTTACCCCTGGATTGATTTCACCTATGAGTAATTTAGGAATTGTTGAGATAAATGCATTAGATGTTACAAGAGATGATGAGTCAGATCTTTTAAGCGCAGGATTTAGCATTTTCAAAGCATTTAATCCACACTCAACAGTTATTCCTTGGAATAGGAGTAATGGAGTTACCAGTGCAATTAGCACACCAAGCGCATCGTCATTTCCAATTTTTGGACTAGGCTCTTCCTTTGTTTTAGATGGAAGCCTTGAGATTAATGGTTCTAAAGATATTGCTATGTTTGGGAGGCTAGGATCTTCTTATGGATCACGAGCTGAAACTTTGTCAATTCTTGAATCATTATTAGAGATTGGAAGAATGGTTAAAAGCACACCTGTTGAAGAGATCCTTGAAATGAGTCTGGCAGATCAACTAGAGTTACAATCTCAAGATATTATTGCATTAGGCAAAGTTGTTAATGATGGTTTACCGTTTGTTTTGGAAACAAATAGAGCGGTAGATATTTTGCAAGCACTAGCCTTGAAAGAAAAGTATGGTTTAAATTTAGTTTTAGCTAGCGTTGAAGAGGCTCCAATGGTCATAAATCAATTAAAGGAGACTAATACCCCTGTAATTATCGATCCTATGGACAATATACCTGATTCATTTGATGAGCTTGGTTCAAGCTTGGAGCTTGGAAAGATTCTTGACCAAGCAGGTATTCCAATTATGTTTAGCACACAAAGAAGTCATAATTATCATCTTATGAGACAGGGGTCAGGAAATGCAGTCGCTCATGGCATGTCTTATGAATCAGCAATAGAGGGAATGACATCGAGAGTTGCAGAGGTTTTTAATCTTAATAAAAGAGGTGTCCTCAAGACAGGAAATTTAGCAGATATTGTTGTCTGGGATGGAGATCCTTTGGAACCCGCTTCATTTCCAAGAATAGTCATGATTGAAGGAAAAATTCAATCCCTATCTTCTAGGTCAACTAAATTAACTGAAAGATATACTAATAAGGAAGACAAGCCTTCATCATATAAACATTAAATGGATTTAGTTTAGAAGTTCTTTTACAAGCCTACTAACAATTGACATGTCAGCTTTTCCTTCAAATTTAGGTTTTAGATGCCCTATAAGCTTACCCATATCTTGCATGCTCTTCGCTGAGACAGCTGCAATACCCTCTTTAACAAGCGCATGAATTTCTTCTGTTGATAATTGTTCTGGTAAATATTTTAAGATCGCCTTGAGTTGCTCCTGTTCATTAGCTACAAGGTCATCCCTACCACCATTTTTGAATTGATCTATCGAGTCTCTTCGTTGTTTAACATTTTTATTGATTAAATTAGATATTTTGGCATCATCTGCCTCAACTTTCTCATCAATCTCAAATTTTTTAATATCTGAAAGTAGCATTCTGAGGGTATCGCGCACCACAACATCCTTGCTTAGCATGGCTGTTTTTAAGTCTTGATTTATGGTGTCTAAAAGAGACAAATTAGCGATAGGATCTCTGTCTTGAGAAACTAAACTTTCTATTAGTTTTGTGTGCACGCTTAATTGCGGCAGCCATTTTTCTCTTTCTTACAGCTGTTGGTTTTTCATAGAATTCTCTTGCGCGAATCTCAGGAACGATTGCAGCTTTTTCACAAGCACGCTTAAATTTTCTAAGACCAACGTCGAAGTATTCTGTATCTTTTATAATTATAGAAGGCATAATTGCTGGGTAGTTTATTCTTTTTATAGGGCGAATGCAAAAACTTTTTTATGATTACATTAGGCATTGAAACATCATGTGACGAAACAGCCGTAGCGTTATTCGATTCTAGTAAAGGCTTGGTAGGCGAAGCAGTTTTTTCTCAGATTGAACTTCATGGAGAGTATGGCGGCGTAATACCAGAGCTTGCTTCCAGAGATCACTGTCAGAAAATCATTCAAATCTACAAAAAGGCTTTGGGAGATATTCAGTCTAGTGAAATTGATCAAATAGCATATACAGCTGGCCCAGGATTATTGGGCACATTGTTAATAGGTGAAAATTTTGCTCAAGGCTTGGCCCTGGCTTTAAATAAACCATTAATTCCTGTGAATCATCTTGAGGGACACTTAATGGCTCCATTTCTAAGTGGAGATCACCTAGATTTTCCTTTCTTAACGCTTTTAGTTTCTGGGGGGCACTCATTAATTATTGATGTTAAAGGTTTAAATAATTATGAAATACTTGGTCAGTCAAGAGATGATGCTGTTGGGGAGGCGTTTGATAAAGTTGCAAAGCTTATTGGCTTGAGTTATCCAGGTGGCCCTGAAATAGAAAGGATGGCCAAGCATGGGGATTCTAAAAAATTTCAATTCCCCCAACCAATGTTAAATAGTCAAGACTATGATTTTAGTTTTAGTGGTTTAAAAACTGCTGTGCTCTATGCTGTTCAAGGTTTAGATCAAATAACTGGGACAGTTCAGTCAGATATTGCCGCATCTTTTCAGCATGCAGCAACAGAGGTGCTAATAAAGAAAATATCTAAGGCGCTTATTGATACAGGCAGAGAAGGGATTGTTTTAGCTGGCGGGGTTGCAGCAAATAAATTGCTGAGAGAAAAAATCGCAACTCTGAAAGAATCATTAAATATTACAGTTTTATATCCCCCAATTGCTCACTGCACAGATAATGCGGCAATGATCGCATATCTAGGAAGCCTTAAGGCAGATGAAGCTACTCATACATTAAGCTCGCATGCCCGACCGCGTTGGCCCTTAGGAACATAATAGAATGAAAGATATTATTTATATTAAAAATCTAAGAGTTCAAACAATCATTGGAATTTTTGGTTGGGAGCGAGAGGTTCG
Organism: uncultured Gammaproteobacteria bacterium; assembly: GCA_964444385.1. Lineage (GTDB taxonomy): Bacteria > Pseudomonadota > Gammaproteobacteria > Magnimaribacterales > D2472 > D2472. The sequence goes on along the minus strand of CAYUHD010000014.1, from coordinate 15,516 downwards.
TCAAGAAGTAAGCATTGATTTAGAGATGGCTGTTGATTGTAAAAAAGCAGCAAAAACAGATGCTATCGAAGACACCATTGATTATAAGAAAATTACTAAAGGGATTATTAAGTTTGTTGAGGAGTCTTCATTCCGACTTCAGGAAACCTTAGCCGAAGGTATAGCCAATTTCTTAAAAGAAGAATATAAGCTCTCTTCAATAAAGTTAAGAGTTTCTAAGCCAGGCGCATTGCGTCATGCAGAAGATGTTGGAGTTATTATTCATAGATAATGAAGTACTACCTTTCGCTTGGCAGTAATATCAATCCAAAGTTAAACCTTGATTTAGCTATTTCTAGATTAAAAGAAATTCTGACCGAAACAGAGTGCTCTTCAATATATAAAACTCAAGCAGAGGGTTTTGATGGAGATGATTTCTTAAATCTTATTTTTTCTGGAGTGTCTCCCCTTGCTTTTGACGGCCTTAATAAGAAGCTAAAAGATATAGAGGATAGCTCTGGCAGAGATAGAAATGCTCAAAAATTCTCATCGAGAACACTTGATATAGATATAGTGCTTCAGTTAAGTGATGATGAGGAGATACTGTTTGAGAGTGACGAGATAGCTAAATATCGTTTTGTATCTGAACCCCTAGAAGAGTTGCTGTAATATTATTTGTAGTTTTTTTCAACTAAATCCCAAGCAGCCTCGGCTAGAGGAATGACTTGATCGCCACGATCTTCAGCATGTTTGCTTGCAGCTGTTCCATCTCTTACTCTCCCCATAATTCCTTGCAAAATTCCAGCAAGTTTGAAGAAATTAAAAATTGTATAAAACTCCCAATGCTCATCAAGGTTTTTGCCTGTAATTTCAGAATACATATCCCTGTATTCTTTCTCATTTGGAATACCATTTTCTTTACAGAATTTTTCATCAACTAGCTGTGGAATATTTCTCCAGCCCATACAATGATAATTAAAATCTGCAATAGGATGTCCAAGGGTTGAAAGTTCCCAATCTAACACGCCCATGACATTATTATTTGCATTAAAAACCATATTATCTAGTCGATAATCCCCATGCACAATTGAAGTCTCATCTTCATCAGGAATATTAGATGGCAGCCAATCTATCAGCTTGTTCATTGCAGGAATATCCTGAGTTTCTGAAGCTATATATTGTTTGGTCCATCTAGAAACTTGTCTAGCAATATAATTACCAGGTTTACCATAATCAGATAATCCCACTGATTCATAATCAACCATGTGAAGCTGAGCTATTACATTATTTTTACTTGTATAAATCTCAGATCTTTCGGCTGGAGACTTATCACTTAATAACAAGTCCCAGTAAATATTGCCATCAAGAAAATCCATTACAAAAAAAGGCGTCCCTATTACTTCTTCATCTTCACATAGGCCATAAGTTTTAGGTACTGGAACCTTAGTATCCCGAAGAGCAGTCATAACTTTATATTCTCTATCTACCGCATGGGCTGAAGGCAGAAGTTTGCCTGGTGGTTTTCTTCTTAGAACAAGGTTTTTAGATTCAGTAACAATCTTATAGGTTGGATTGGATTGACCACCTTTGAATTGCTCTATAGTTTTTATTTTGCCTGTACCAGGAACGTGCTCATCAATCCAAGGCTGCAATTTTAAAGATTCAAACTTTAGCTTTTCATCGACTGCCTTTGTGCCAGAGAAGATGTCACCATCAACAGCTTTCATGATAAAGATCTGCCCCCATCAACTTTAATGATTTGACCAGTAATATAATCTGAATGAGCAAGAAAATAAACGGCTTCCGCAATATCTTTTTCAGTACCCATTCTTTTCAAAGGAATCGATTCAATTACTTTAATTTTTTGCTCCTCGGTCCAGGTAACATCTGGTGGCTCTAACATAGCCCCCGGTGCAATTGCATTCACTTTGATTTCAGGAGCAAGCTCTTTGGCTAAACCTCTTGTTATTGATTCAAGACCTGCTTTGGCAGCTGAATATATTGAAAAATTAGCAACTCCCTTTGTAAGATTTGTATCAGTGATATTAATTATTGAACCTTTTGAGTCTTTTAATTTTTCTTTAAAACCTTGAATTAAAAATAAAGGCCCTTTTAAGTTACTCCCAATTAATTTATTCCAGTGATTATCAGAAACTTCTTCAATGGGAGTAGGGTAAAAGGTTGAGGCATTATTCACTAACAGATCTAATGTTTCAGAGATTTTATTGACTGATGAGATAATCGATTGAACATCTTCAGCATTATCTAAATCTCCGCCCACAACAAAGGCACTATTATCATTTTTAGCATTAATCTTTTCTGCAAGATTTTCTGCATCTGACTTTGATTTATTGTAATGGATGATAACTTTCCAATTTTCCTTAGCAAAATGCTCAATTATTGCTTTACCAATTCTTTTAGCTCCTCCGGTTACAAATATTGTTTTCATAATTTATTTTAATTTAAGTCTTTCATTATTTCTTCTTCAATAAATTTAATTTTTCTTTCTTTTAAGATTTCTTGGATTTGAGAGCCATCTAATTTTTTTTCTTCATCGGTTGGAAGGATTTCAGAGTATGCTTTAAGGAATGGTATCCAAAGTTTCATGTCATTTTGAAGAATCCGGTGCGCAGCAAGAAAAGCAACTGTAGTGGCAAATTCTAAATCTTTGGATGGTTGGATTCTCTCTAAGCATTGATATAAATTCTTAATTTTGTTTTCGAGGTGAAGTTGATGATACTTTTTAAAATATTTCTCTCTAAAATCAAATACTAATTCAGACATTCTTTTATAGCTTTTAGGCACTTTCAATCTTTCATTTAAGTAATCGAGAAAAGCTCGTTCCTTAAACTCTTTTCCAATCATTGCCCACCAACTTTCAGGCGTTTTAAGTGCAGGATTTACTTCGACATCTCTAAATACACTGTTAAAAGTAGGTCCGAAGTAGTCAAAGTATTCATAAATAATTCTGGTTTTTTGAAAAAAATACTCATGTATTAAACCAAAGTAGGGTTCAGGATTCTCCATATAAAGAACTTTTTCAGTTTCTTGCCAAATTCTTTCACCAGGAAGATGTTTCAGGCTGGGAAAAAGCCTATCTAACAAAACTTGAGTTGATGGATCAATAACAAAATTAAACTCATAAAGCTTTGCATAAAATCTTGCAACTCTTAAAACTCGCAATGGATCCTCTATAAAAGCACCTGAAACATGCCTAATTATTCTATTATCTATATCCTCTTTGCCATTAAATGGATCAATAAGATTGCCTGCATCATCTATTGCAATCGCATTTATGGTGATATCTCTTCTACTTAAATCTTCCTCAAGAGTTACATTTGGGCTGAAACTAAAATTGAAAGCAGTATGACTCGGTCCAGTGCTTCTCTCTTTCCTTGCCAGAGCATATTCTTCTCTAGTATCAGGATGAAGAAAAACTGGAAAATCTTTTCCAACTTGTTTGTAACCCAATGAAAGCATTTGCTTAGGAGTACTGCCAACTACCACCCAATCATTATCAGCCGGTTCAAGCCCGAGCAATTCATCTCTTACTGCGCCACCAACTTTGTAAATCCTCATTTATTTTTAATTTGAAAAAATTTTTTATCTTCTAATCTTATTGCGGTTAGTGTATTTCCCCAAACACACCCAGTATCCAGACCAATAAAGTGAGGATTATTTGTTTGGCCTTTCAAAGATGCCCAATGACCGAATACATAATATCGTTTCATTTTCTTATAGGACTCAGATTCATACTGAAACCATGCCTTGTATCCCTTGGAAGCTTTTGCGCTCGTATTTTCTAAGTCTAGGCTAGCAGAATTACCTAGAAATCTCATTCTAGTAAGGTAGTTAATAATAATTCGATATCTGTCATTACCCATCAATGCATCATTCCAACAATTTGGATCATTGCCCCACATTGTTTTAAGTATCTTAGATGCATTATTAGAGAGCGCCAAGGAAACTTCTTCAGCAAGATCTTTTGCTTTTTTAAGAGACCAAATTTCTGGAATACCAGCATGGGTAATAATGAATGTATTCTCAGTTGATTGATCAGAAATTTGAAGCAGTAACGGACGTGTGATGAGCCATTCAAAAATTTGTTTTTTGTTTTCTGCTTCAACTACTTTTTTTAACTCACCTTTGCCTTGATTAATACTCATTAAGTACAGTAAGTAGAGATCATGATTTCCCAATACGGTAGTAATATTATTGTCAGCCATACAGTAATTCAATACAGCTAGGGATTCTGGACCTCTGTTTACTAAATCACCCGTAAGGATAATATTGTCTTTTTGAGTATCGTAATTAATTTTATTTAGTAAGTTAATAAATTGGTGAAAACAGCCATGTACATCTCCAATTACATAGGTGCTCATCTATATGTCTATTGTTTGAAAAATTGAAATAAAATCTTCAATAGATAATTCTTCTGCTCTTGCAAGCGGATTGATATTTAGTTTTTGATAATTGATTTCTAATTTTATAAGATTATTTTTAATTCCCTTTCTTCTATTGGCAAAAGATTGATCAACAAAATTAGAAAATTCTATAAACTGATTCAAGGCAATCATGGGATTAGCTCGAGGTATGAGTCTAATAAAAGAGGACTGGACTTTAGGTTTAATATCAAAGGATTCAGGAGGAACATCAAATAAAATCGCTGTCTCAAATAATGCAGCAATTTTTACTCCAAGGCGGCCCCAATCACTTGATTGATTTGAAGCACAGATTCTATGAGCAACTTCTTTTTGAACTAAAAAATGCATATCCTCAATTGCATCAAAATGATTAATTAACTTAAGAATTATTTGTGTAGAAATATTATAAGGAAGATTCCCAACAATCCTGTGCTTAGTTTCCTGTAAGAAGTCTAACGGTTCTTTTAGCACATCGCCGTGAATAAACTCATGCCCAGTTTCTGTAAATTTTTCTGAGAGAGTGATTATATTTTGCTGATCAAGATCCATGGCTATCACTGTTATATTTTGACCCATCAAGTGATCTGTCAAGGCGCCTTTTCCAGGACCAATCTCAAAAAAAAGATTATTTTTCTGAGGATTTATTGCTCTTTCTATTTCAAATAAAATAACTGGATCAATAAGGTAGTTTTGGGCTAACTTTCGTCGATGTGCTCTATCATTCATTTAAGCTGAATTTCTGCTGCTTTAATCGCTTTTTTGATTGATCCAAGATTTGGTTTCATCTTTCCAGCAATGTCTAATGCTGTTCCATGATCTACAGATGTTCTTACAATTGAAGTGCCTAGCGTAATATTCACTGCTTCGCCAAAACTTAAGGCCTTTAAGACTGGCAGGGCCTGATCATGATACATAGCAAGGTATGTATCAGTTTGCTTTAATTTTTCAGCATTGAAAGCTGTATCAGCTGGAATTGCGTATGAAGCATTTATACCCATATCTCTGCAAATTTTTACTGCTGGATTAATTTTTTTGATCTCTTCTGTCCCTATTTTTCCATTTTCACCAGCATGTGGATTTAATCCCAGGACAGTTATTGATGGATGCTTAATTTTAAATTTTGTTTTTAAGCCTAAATGCAAGATTTTTATTACCTCAACCAATTTTGATTTCTGAATATTTTTTTCAACTTCTATTAATGGAATATGCGTTGTAGCAAGCGCAACTTTAATTTTTTTTGAGGAAAGAAGCATGACAACATTTTTAGATTTGGTTTTCTTTTTAATCCATTCTGTATGACCTTGAAAGCTTCTAAATCCTCCCTCAATAATATTACTTTTTTGAATTGGCCCGGTTACCAAACCGACTTTTTTATTTTTTAGACTTTCTGCAATCCCAAAATTTAAATTCTTAATAATATATTTTGCATTTTTTAAATTTAGTTTTCCTGGTGTGCAGTCTTTGCAATCAGCCACCTGGATAAACTGCACTTCGGCAATTTTATTTCTTTTTGCTTCTTTAAGGCTTTGAAGCTTAATGAATTGAACTTTTAAGTTAAGAATCTTTGATCTTGATTTTAATAGTTCTTCATCAGCAATACAGATAAAAGAAGCATTGATTTCTTCCCAGAATTTTAATTTAGATAAATAAAGAATTAAGTCAATTCCTATTCCTGCTGGTTCACCGTGAGAGTAGAGAAGTTGTCTCAATCTAATTCTTTAAATTCTACAAATGCCTCAGCTCTCGTAGTTCGAAGAGTATTTTCTAATTCCTCATCATATTTTCTAGCAAATAGAATGCCGTAGGCCCTGTCTTTAATGACTTCTTCAGTTAAGTCTTCTGTTCTCATATCAAGAACTTGGAGAAAATGAAAACCAAATTCGGATTTAAACACAGGAGAAATTTCATTTAAGGGAGATTTGAGCATCATTTTTTCAAAAGCTGGAGCAGTTTTACCGAGGCTTAGCCAATCTAAATCACCCCCTCTACTTGCTGAGCCAGGGTCTTCAGAAAATTCTTTGGCTAGAAGACCAAAATCTTCGCCGTCAAAGATTCTTGCTCTCACTTCTTCTAATTCTTTTTTTGTAAATGTTTCGTCTCTTAATTTTGTTGTCATCATTAATATATGGCGAACTTTCCACTGATCTTCAAAACGCACAAGATCGCCTCGTTTATCTTCAAGTTTAAGAATGTAAAAACCTGAGCCACCTTTTAATGGAGTAGAAACATATCCTTTTTTCTTACCTTTAAGAGCATCAGCAAATAAAGTTGGTAGGTCAGCCAGATTCCTCCAGCCCATTTTACCCCCCGAGGAGGCGCTGCTACTTGTTGAATTTTCTTTAGCGAGAGTTGTAAAATCTTCTCCATTATTTATTTCTATTAACAAAGAATCTGCCTTGATTTTATCTGAAACAAGAATTTGACGTACAAATAGTTCTGGAGATAGTTCCTTAATAGCTCCCTCAGTAGCTAAGAAGCCATCTAATTCTTGTTCAGTAATATCTACTTCTCTTCCTACTCGACCTCTTTGTACCCTTTGAATAATCATTTCCTTTCTAACTTGTGATCTTAGATCTTCATAAGATTCACCTTCAGCTTCTAAGGTGTTAATGAATTCTTCAAGTGACAACCCATTATTTTGAGCAATATTCTCAAATGCTTGATTCAATTCACCATCTCCAACCCTAACACCGGCCTGCCTTCCCATTTGTAATTGTAATTCTTCTATTATTAGGCGTTCTTGAACTTGTTCCAGCATTACTTCTTTAGGTGGCAGAGGGGCGCCTTGTTCCCCATATATTTTTTCCATATTCTCAAGCATGCTGTTAACTTGTGACTCAAGAACAACACCATCTCCAACAATAATCGCAACCCTATCTAGAATTTCAATCTTTGCGCTTACTGAAAATGTGATTAGAACAGACAGCGCAATGTATATATATTTTTTCATAATCGGTATTGTACTTAATTAACTGTCTGCAAAGGCATTGATCTGGAAGAATATTTACTAATGTCTATGACACTTTATTTAATCAAAGGTTCGAAAAAGCATTAGAGAAAAACCTATTTACTCTTTTATTTCCACCCATCAGGCCTTTAAGCTCAAACTCAAAGTTAATTCTACTTTTGTTTTCAACTGAAATCATTTTTTCCCAATTTTTGGTATTAAAATTTGCAGATTGAAAATCAAAAAGATTATATTTAGATAATCTTTTGTCTGATGCATAAATTTTAAAAGCTAAGCAACAGTTCTCAAAACCAAAACCAAAATAACTCTCTAAATTTTTTTTTGAATCTAGATCTTTGCTAATACCGCCAATAAATTTGTAGCCTCCAGACATAAGGCGCTCAACTGAAAACTCTGCATAATTCAATTCATTTGTTGAGTTTAATAGTGGGATATTTCTCTGGAAATTTCTTGAGATTATTAGTCTAGTTTCAGGAAGCCTAATCTCTATTCCCGTTTGACCAAAATTAAGAGTATTTCTTTTTTGAGAATAGTTTGTCGCTAGATGGGCTTTTAGATTATTATTCTCAAAAGATAAATTTGTACTAAGTTGGCTATCTTTCCCAAGGGGGCTCCTAAGCATTTCATTAAGCACTCTACTTTTTTCTAATTCGTTTTTCTTTATTATTTGAAAATTCAATCTCTTATTGTTTTTCATTTTTTTTTGCCACTTCAAACTTCCAATTATAAATTCCGTGTCCGGTATTCTATCTTTGCCAAAAAAGTATTCAGTATTGAAATTTTCAAAATTCCTATGATGTAGGTCAAAAATAGGATCCATGCTTTGATCTTTGAAATTAGTTTTTTGATAAATAAACTCAGGGGTAATCAATGAAATTCCTGTCTTTGATGTTTTTTTAAACAATGAAGATATTGTAATTTTAATCTTGGGTATCGATGAGGAAATAGTATTCATATTTGAATTATCAAGATCATATTTTTTATACAACAAAGATCCATTTATCAGTAAATTTGCATACTTTAGATCTTGTAGAATTTCTGTTCCAATTTCTGTAACAAACCTTTTCCCAGTTTTATTAATTTGATTGTTAGCAAACAACAGATATTGATTTTTATCCATATCAAAATTTGAATAATCTGCTTTGGCAAAATATGAATGTTTATAGCCGTACTTTTTGTATTCGAGACTAACCCCAGGTTTTTTGATATACCCATTATTTATAAATGGGTTCAAGCTTTGATAACCTTCTCGCATTATGTTGAAAGATAAATTATCTAACAGCATATTAATCGACACTGATTGAGTTAGATAATGATCTCTTTGATTGGCTATATTTGTGAGACTGGAAGGCAAGTCTAGCAACACCATTGAATCAGAAGATTTTGCCCAATCAATAGAAGTGGTAAAGGCTGAAAAGCTTCTATTTTCTTTTAATCGAAACGCCCATCTATCATCGTCATTGGTAACATAATCTTTCCTAAATTCTTTATCTTTTGGGAAAAAAAGCACATCAAAATAATTTAAAGATCCCGAAGTAGATTTTGTTAGATATCGATAATTTCCCTCTAAACCATTTCCTCTGTCTTTTAATATTCTGGGAGCAATCGTTACATCTGATTTATTAGATAGCACCCAAAAGTAGGGCAGAAAAAGATCCAGTCCATCAGAGGTAAAGCTCAACTCAGGCTCTAGAAAACCACTTAATCTTTTTGTTGTTGCAGGAAAAGGTAAATAGGGCAGTTTTAAAATTGTTCTATCGAGAATTTTAAGACTTAGGTCCTTTATGTAACCCCTGTTTGTTGTTTCGTCAACACTGATTGTCTTAGCTTTGATCTTCCAGCCTTCAACATCATTATTGCAAGAGCTTAGGCTAGCGTTCTCAAATTTAAGGCTTTCACCTAAATTCCCTTTCAATGATTGATAATTAATTAATAAATTTCTTTCTCTTAAGTAAGTTACGCCATTGGTTAACTCTATTTCTCCAGACTCTTTTTCTAGAGAACCATTTAAAAATTTAAAATAATCAGTTGAATAGTAAATATTTCCATTCTTAATATCTTTAATCTTGTCCTGATTTTGAAGATAGGTTGCGCTAGTTGCTTTGATGCTTCCATCATTAATTGATATGAAAACATTTTTATCAAGTGAAATATCTCCATTTGATTGGATATTCATTGTCCCTGCATTCAGCGTGTCAGACTCATATTCATTAATTAATTCTGGATAATTGGGATTGCTACAACCACGAAAGTAGTCTTGATGATTAAATGAATCCCCTGGCTCAATAGCAAACACACTTAATGATTTGGTAAAGATAAGCACAAAAAGAAATGTATAGGAGTTCTTCATGAACTTTAATTGTACTACTTTGAATTGCAAAAATTTAAGCGTTAAGAAGCCATTTCTTTTAATTCTCTTAAGCTTTCTTTGCCATAAAACATCTCATCTTTTACAAAAAATGTTGGAATTCCAAAAGCTCCTTTTTCAACAGCATTATTAGTGTTTGAAATTAATTCAGATTTAATTTCATCTTTGCTAATTTCTTCTATGACAAAATCTGCCTTGCAATTATGCTTAGTCAAAAGTTCATGAAGTGCTTCTGGGCTATCTAATTTAAGAGATTGTTCCCACATACCATTCATCACAGTTTCAACATAGGATTCAAAAAAATAGTTTTTTTGAGCAACAATGGCTCCTCTAATAAGTAAAAGAGTATTTATCGGGAAATGTTCATTCATCCTAAACTTTTCAATGTTATGTTCTTTAATAAATCTATTAAAAGCAGTATCAAACTCATATTTCATTTTATTAGGTATTTCAGCCAAAGAAATCATTGGAGGTTGGTTATTGGATAGTTTCATAATGCCGCCTAAAAGGCATGGCACATAATTAAATTTAATATCATGAGTTTCCTCAAGATTCTTTATCGCTTTATGGCATAAGTAGGCATTTGGGCTGGCAAAGTCAAAAATAAAATTTACATTCATGGTCGTCCTCACTTCTAAAGCTTATAATTATCCTTTAACTTGCATGAACCATTTTGAAAATGCAACATCAACCAATAATTATTAAAAGTTGGAGAAATTAAATGAGTTTAAAAGGAAGGGTATTATTTATTACCGGTGGCAGCAGAGGAATTGGTCTTGAGATAGGGAAGCGAGCTGCTAAAGATGGTGCGAAAGTTGTTTTAGCTGCTAAGACCGCTGAACCCCATCCAAAGCTTCCAGGAACTATATATTCTGCCGCAGATGAAATTGTTGATGCTGGGGGAGAAGCTTTACCCATTATTCTTGATGTGAGAGATGAGGAAAATGTCAGAAAGGCTGTCGAGCAAACAGTTAGCCATTTTGGAGGAATTGATATATGCGTGAATAATGCTTCTGCTATTTCATTGACCACCACCCCTGATACAGATATGAAACGTTATGATTTAATGCATCAAATTAATGGAAGAGGGACATATTTGGTCAGCAAATATTGCATCCCTCATCTAAAAAAGTCTAGTTATGCACATATCCTTAATTTAGCCCCTCCTTTAGATATGAAACCTAAATGGTTTGGACCACATTTAGCTTATACCATGGCAAAATTCACAATGAGTATGTGTGTATTGGGCATGGCCGAAGAATTAAAGCAAGACGAAATTGCTGTTAATGCCCTTTGGCCCAGAACAGCAATAGCAACCTCAGCAATAAAAAATGTTTTGGGCGGAGAAGAATTAATGAATATTTCAAGGACGCCTGAAATTATGGCTGATGCTGCATATGAAATATTTATTAAGGAGCCTGTAAAATTTACAGGAAATTTTTGTATTGATGATTTGGTTTTATTTGAGGAGGGGGTTAGAGATTTTTCTAAGTATGCAGATGTTCCATTCTTGGAATTAGCCCCTGATTTCTTTTTACCAGAAGACACTCCTTTGCCATCGGAGATTAAAAATAGCTGAATTATCGCAAAGTTACTTACTTGAGTATGCTCAAAATTTTGATAGAGAGTTAACTTCAATAGAGCCCCTTAAATTAGAAGCAAGCGGAAGACAATATTTCAGAACGACCTCCAAAAATAATTCATATGTGGTTTCTTTTGATAACAGGCCCACTAATGGCCAGCTTGTATTCATTAATCGTGCTAATGAATTTTTAGAATCCAATGTAAGAGTTCCGAAAATTTTAAAATATGATGTAGATCAATATTTAACTATTTTAGAAGATTTAGGAGACCATTCATTAATTCAAGAAGAGAATTTTTATATCAATAAGAGTCTTGTTATAGCGTCTTTAGAGCTCTTAAATAAAATGCATCAATCTAAGCACAAGGATTTACAGACTACATTTTGGATGGGATTAGAATCTCATACAAAGAAATTCTCAAAAAATTTTTGCACTGAATTTCTTAAAATTGAGATGTTTGATGAGTATAAAAACTTTTTTGTCAATTTAAGACCAGAAATTATGGATCAGCAATGGACTAATTGTCATTTTGATTTTGAAAGAAGGAATATTCATGTTTTAGAAAATGGAGATCTTGCCTTAATTGATTTTCAAGATTTATGTTTTGGGCCCATTGGAATAGATTTGGCGGGTATTCTGATAGACCATTACATCCCATGTGATCTGGCTGTATTAAAAAATTATTGCAAATCCTTTTCAGAGATTTCTATTTATGAAATTTCGTCTGAAGAAACGTACAAAGCTACTTTATGGGGTGGCCTTCAAAGGAATCTAAGGATCATGGGGACTCTTGCCGATCTCTACCTGAGATTCAATCGACCATTTAGAATGAAAGACCTGCCTCAAATAGTATCTAATACAGCAATCTTATCTTCTGAATTGGGTGAAACAAGCCTTGCTCAGTTCCTTCGGGGTAATGTTTTACAAATACTTGAAAAGAAGTTGGCTGTATTATGAAAGCTATGATTTTAGCTGCAGGACTTGGCACTAGAATGCAGGCATTAACAAAAGAAATTCCAAAACCTTTACTGAAGGTTGGGAAATTATCTTTAATAGAATTATCAATAAATAACTTAATAAATAGTGGAGTAAAAGAATTTGTGATCAACATCTCATATTTAGGGGAGCAAATTAAAGCCGCCTTAGAACCACTTAATAAAACTACTAAAATTACTTTTATAGAAGAACCATTTCCATATGGAACAGGCGGAGCATTAATAAATGCTAGAGAGCATTTGGGAAAAGAGCCATTTATCTTATCAAACGCAGATATCTTGTTTAAACCTGATTTGACCAAATTACCCGGTTATACAGGTGCAATTCATCTGATAGCGACCAAAAATCCTGATCATAATCAATCAGGAGATTTCTCATTAGATGGGAGGGCGATATTTATTAGTGCGAGTACCAATGATTATACATATTCAGGGGTAGCATTAATAAATCCAAAGATTTTAGATGAGCATCTATCAAGTAAATACCCCTATGATATCTGGAACACACTTTTTAAGCCTATTATCTTAAGATCTCAAGCTACTGCTCATTTTGATAATTCATTCTGGATCGATGTTGGTACTCCAGAAAGATTAAAGCTTGCAAGGGAAGTAGTAAAAGATGAAAATCACTAATTATGAATGCTAAATCTTTGATAGCTCCTTCTATATTATCTGCTAATTTTGCTAGGCTTGGTGAGGAGATAAATTTAGTCATGAAAGCAGGAGCAGACTGGATACATTTTGATGTTATGGATAATCATTATGTTCCAAATTTGACCATTGGTCCTATGGTATGTAAGTCGCTAAGAGATGAGGGTATAAAAGATTTTATTGATGTGCATTTAATGATTTCGCCGGTCAATGAGCTAGCCAAAAGTTTTGCGGATGCTGGAGCTGATTTGATTAGCTTTCATCCAGAAGCTGTTGAGGATATTTTTGAAACTATAGAAATCATTAAAGAATCTGGATGCAAAGTTGGCATTGCTATTAATCCAGACATACCCTTATCCGTCTTGAATAATATTATTCAAGAGATAGATTTAGTTTTATTGATGAGTGTTTATCCTGGTTTTGGAGGGCAAAAGTTTATTGAAGAATCAATTGAAAAGATCCAAGCAGTAAGAAAACTTATTGATAAACAAGACAATAAAATATTTTTAGAAGTTGATGGCGGCATAAATGATGAAACTATCTCCAGGGTTTCAAAAGCCGGGGCCAATGTTTTTGTTGCTGGATCAGCAATTTTTGGATCATCAGATTATGAGCAGACTATTAACAGTTTTCGTAAAAACATTTCTTAACTTTGCCTTAATTACTTTGTCTATGCCTTCTTATGGGGATATAGAAGCAACTTTTGAGGGAAGATCTGCCAAGCTTAATTTAGTTGTTTCAAATACTTATGAAACTAGGCGAAAAGGCTTAATGTATCAAACTCTCTTGGGAAGAAATAGTGGCATGATTTTTATTTGGCCATCAAGTAAAAAACATTGCATGTGGATGAAAAATACTTCTCTCCCTTTGAGTGTGGCCTATCTTTCTGCAGATGGAATAATTTTAGAGATTTATGATATGGTGCCTTTTTCAGAGGAGTCTATCTGTTCAATTAAAAAGGCTAGAATGGCCGTTGAAGTTAATCGGGGATGGTTTTCTGAAAACCAAATTACAGTAGGCGATAGAATTAATTTCTAAAAAATTAGATGATTACACAAGAAGAATTTAACAAATTTAAGGAGGATAATTTTACAGTCCTCCCTATAACCAGAAAAATTGAAGCACCAGGAGAAACTCCTTTATCTTTGTATACAAAAATTGCAGATCAAAAAAACAATTTCTTATTTGAGTCAGTGGAGGGGGGGGACAGATGGGCTCAATATTCTATTATTGGATTTGGTTGTCTTGATACGATTAAGGTTTCTGGAAGCACAGTTGAAACTTTAATTGGTGGCGCGCATGATTCTTTTGTCTCTGAAAATCCTCTGAAAGCAATTGAAGAAATTATTTCGCTTCATCAGTCGCCTCGCCAGGCAAATCTGCCAAGATTTTTTGGTGGCTATATTGGTTTTTTTGCTTATGAGAGCGCTCAATATGCTGAAAGTAAAATAGCGATGTTACCTAGAAAAGACTCCAAGTTTGAGGAGCATATGCCAGATATTATGTTAGTAAAAGCTGAGCAACTCATAGTATTTGATAACTTAAATAATTCGACTCAAATTATTTTTAATGCATGCCTAGATAGCATGACCTACTCATTAGCCCAATCAAAATTAGACGAAATTGAAAGTCTAGTATCTAAACCTATGTCTACTCAGACTGATAACTTTAAAGAGTTAACAAATACATTTGAATTTGAATCAAATTTTTCTAAAGAAGAGTATCTCGATGCTGTAAATACGATTAAAAATTACATTGCTGAAGGTGATGTCATGCAGGTTGTATTAGCGCAAGATTTTTCAGCGAATTTTGATCGTGATCCATTTAATTTATATAAAGCTATTCGCAGGCTTAATCCTTCCCCATACATGTATTTTATAAATTTAGATGAATATCAGATTGTTGGTGCATCTCCCGAAATTTTAGTGAGACTAGAAGATCAAGAAATAACTCTAAGGCCTCTGGCAGGTACAAGAAAAAGAGGCAAGGATGCTAAAGAGGATGTATTTAATGAACAAGACTTACTCAATGACCCTAAGGAGATAGCTGAGCATTTGATGTTAATTGATCTTGGGAGAAATGATGTTGGGCGAGTATCAGAAATCGGATCAGTCAAAGTGACAGATAAAATGATCGTTGAGAAGTATTCTCATGTTATGCACATTGTTTCAAATGTAGTGGGCAAACTGGCATCTAAGTTTAGTTACTTTGATGTAATGAAAGCTGCATTGCCAGCAGGAACATTGTCTGGAGCTCCAAAAATTAGAGCTATGGAGATAATCAATGAATTAGAACCTAGTTCAAGAGGCATATACGGCGGAGCAATTGGCTACATAGGATGGGATGGCAATATGGATACGGCCATAGCTATTAGAACAGCAGTTATTAAAGACAAAATAATTCACGTAGGGGCTGGAGGAGGCATTGTTGCAGATTCAATTCCTGAAAATGAATGGCTTGAGTGTAGACAAAAATCTAAAGTATTTATGGATGCAATGGAGATGATTTCATGATTCTAGTCATTGATAATTATGATTCCTTTACATAC
>CAYUHD010000013.1:0-26446 GCA_964444385.1 uncultured Gammaproteobacteria bacterium | reverse complement strand
CATTACCAAAAGATGAATTAGCACTACCCTCAAAATCAACTTCAATGTCATACCATCGAGCACCTACAGTCAATTCGGATGTTTCTGACATGTCTATGCTAAGTTCACCGAAGACACCCTGTTGCTTGTCAGTTCTTCTGATATCGTTAAAGAATATTACTGGCTCACTATATGGTCCAGCTGAGAACCACCCAGCTGCTCCATTATTAATGGCGCCCGTTGAGGAAATATCAGTTAGAGCATAGTTCGGAGCGTATGTAATATTGTTACCCAATGTGCCTGGATATGTAAATAAATTTAACTCCGTTAATTCTAGATCACTAATAAATACACCAGCTGTAAGACTTGCAGTATCGCTTATTGGCGCATTGATACGGAGTTCATGAGTTGTGACTTCAGTTTTTGTTGTTGAATCAACTAATAAGTTAGGAGCGCCACAAGTTCCTGTTGGAACATTACCAGGAGCATACGTTGTATAAGTTACATAGTAATCACAAATGTAGTATGGGAGATACTGACCTACAAATAGATAGTCAGTGTAATCTACATCTTGGTCTGATGTTCTGTCTGTATAAGCACCAGCATAAACAACTTCAAGATCACCGATTGAACCATTAAGAGTAAGACTCATGTTGTCAAACTCATCTTCAATTTTATCATTGGTATATCTTTGAATTTCTAAGTCGCCCAAAGTAGGATCTACAAAAAACACACCATCAGCATCAATAGTTTGATTAGCTACGCTTATTAAAGCGTCCCAATCATCACCAATTTCATGAGCGAAACTTGCTCTGAAACCTGTGTAATCAACTGGGTTAGCATTTTCTTCAACGATTGCAAGTGCACTTAAAAGTGTAGTGCCTGAAAGATCTGCTCCAGCTTGGAAACCAGCTCTTGATGAAGAAACAGGAAGACCATTTTGTCTTACAGTCCCAGCCTGTCTAAAACGTGCAGATTGACTAGCAGTAAGTGTTCCGCCAACTTGATCAATGTAACCACCTCTTCTATCGCTATAAGCAACAAATCTCAGTGCTGATTCATCCCCAAGAGGAATATTAGATACATATTCAACCTTGGTACCATCATCACCATCTGGCATAAATCTTGCTTCAACTTCTAAGCTGCTTGATGATTCTCCGATTACAGGTTTATTTGTAATCATTCTAACAACACCGGCTTGTGCGCTAGCACCAAATAAAGTACCTTGTGGTCCAGATAGAACCTCAATACGTGCAATATCAGCCGCATAAACATCTAAGTTTCTGCCTGGCTGAGCTAATGGTTGCTCATCAAGGTAAAAAGAAACGTTAGGCGTTAAACCAGCAACACCCGCAGTAGTAAGGTTTGGAGTTGTAGAAGCAAGACCTCTAATATATATAGTGCTTTGACCAGGACCTGATCCACCAGCTGTAACGCCTGGTAATTGCATTAAATAGTCTTCAAAGACGTTTATACCCTTTTGTTCAAGAGTTTCTTCTGCAAGAGCAGAAACAGTAATCGGGACATCTTGCAGACTTTCGCTTTTCTTCCTTGAGGTTACAACAACCTCTTCAATAGTTGCTTGAGTCTGAGCTACAATATATCCGCTATATGCAGATGCATTAACAATAGCGAATGCTGATAATGCAGACATAATCCTGCCACTTAATTTCTCAAAGGTGTTTTTATTAAAAACCTTTTTTAGATTAATTTTAATATTATTTACCATGCTTCCCCCCCATGGGATAAATTATTTTAGAGTTTATTTACAAAGCAAAAGCCACTGTGTAAGTAGCCTCCATTTCGAATTGCTCTTAAGTTATAACTTAAGTTGTTTAAAAACATACTTAGACCATAGCAAATGAAGATTAGAATTATAAGTAAATATTAAAAAAACACGCTTTATTTTAAAAAATACATACTTTTACTACATATTAAGTAGACTATTGCTGACAATGTTTAACAATATAGCGCCCAAACGGTTCATTTTCTCTTTATTTCTAATAATTTCTTTTATTTGGATTGTCCTTGATAATCTAGAAACAGCTGATCAATTATTTCAGTCTATCCAAACAGATTTATCAGATGGTCTTGGATGGCTGATCATTCTTGCGGCTAACGGATTTTTAATTTTTGTTATTTATCTTGCTTTCAGTAAACACAAAGATATTATTTTAGGTGGCCAAGATGCAAAACCAGAATTTTCAAACATTAACTGGTTTGCAATGCTCTTTAGTGCCGGCTTGGGCATTGGATTGCTGTTTTATGGAGTGGCTGAGCCAATTTCACATCTAAGCTCTGATCAAATTCATAAAGAAGGAGCACCGTTTGCAGAAAAAGCAAATCTTTCGATGAATCTTACATACCTTCATTGGGGGTTTCATGGTTGGGCTATCTATGGGGTCGTTGGATTATGTTTTGCTTTTTTCAATTTTAATAAAAACCTACCTTTTAGAGTAAGCTCTTTTTTTTCAAGCTTTTTCACAAAAACTGTTTTTGGCAGGGTTTCACTTGATGTCATAGCTATCATTACTACTATTTTTGGCATAGCCACATCACTTGGACTTGGGGCAAATCAAATCAATTCAGGTCTTGGTTATATGAATGTCATAGAAAAGAGTTTCACTAGCACTGTATGGATTATTTTATTTATCACGCTTCTTGGTTTAATTAGTGTTGTTCTCGGCCTAAAAACTGGCATCAAAAGACTATCCCAAATTAATATGGTGTTGTGCACTTTCATGCTCTTGATAATTTTTGTAGCTGGGCCAACAAGTTATATCCTTGATGGTCTTATTCAGAATATTGGTTCTTATTTGCAAAGCTTGCTTAGCCTGGCAACTACCACGCAGGTCTATATGAATTCATCATGGCAAAATGGTCAGACCCTTTTTTATTACTCATGGTGGTTTGCATGGTCTCCATTTGTAGGTTTATTTATTGCCAGAATATCTTACGGAAGATCAATTAAAGAGTTTTTAATGGGGGTAGTTGTCATACCAACTATTTTTGTTTTTCTTTGGATGGGCATCTTTGGTAATGCCGCTATTTATCAAGAATTTTTAGAGCCTAACTCACTAAGCGTTGCTATAAATAAAGATGTAACAATTTCATTATTTGTTTTTTTAGAACAATTTCCCTTTGCACCTGTTTTAATGGGTTTGGCAATACTCATAATCTTAACTTTTTTTGTGACCTCATCTGATTCTGGCGCTTTAGTCACCTCCATGTTAACTGCTGCGAGCAATGACATAACTCAAGATGACCCTCCAATGATTTTAAGAGTTATCTGGGCATTATCTCTTGGGGTTATTGCAATAGTGCTTTTAAAGGGAGGTGGGTTAGGTGCGCTTCAAACCTCCGTAATAGTTACGGGCGTGCCTTTTGCAATACTTATTTTCTTTGCCTGCAAAAATTTACTAAAAAACCTTAACCAGTAGAACTGCCAAGCCATTCTTTAATAGCAGTGCCTATTTCATTTGGTGAATCTTCTTGGATAAAATGACTGCCTTTTACACTAACCTCAGTTTGATTCTTCCATGTTCGGCAAAACTCTCTTTGTCGGCCAGTTAATATAGCTCCAGGCTCAGCATTAATAAAAAGTTTTGGAATCTCATTTTCAGTCATCCACGCTCCATAACTTTGAACAATCTCGCACATCTCTTTTGGTTCATTTTCTATGGGAATGTGTCTTGGCCAATCCAGAGTTGGACGCCTTCCTAATTCCTCTTTAAATGGTCGCCTATATTCATTCATCTCTTCTTCGCTTAAACCTCTAATAATAGATCCTGGAAGAACTGCTTCAATGAAAAGATTTTTTTTCAGAATCATTTCTTCGCCTGCTTCAGAACGAAAACCTTGAAAAATACCCTTAGCATCTTGATGCCAATCTTCCCACATTAAAGGGGTAACTATCCCTTCCATGTAACAAATTCCTTTTACTTTATTTGGATTTTCTTGGGCCCAGTTAAAGCCTAGTGCAGAGCCCCAATCATGGATCACTAAAGTTACGTTATTGCTTATATCCAGAGCATCCAAACATGCATCAAAATACTTCTTATGAACTTGATATGAATAGGTGTTATTACCTGCATCCTCCAACTTATCACTATCCCCCATTCCGATTAAATCAATTGCAATACAGCGTCCTTGATTTTCTAGATGTGGCATTATATTTCTCCATAAATAAGATGAAGTGGGATTACCGTGTTGAAATACAATTGGGTCTCCTTCGCCTATTTCACAATAAGCCATTTTCTTGCCAAGCACCTCAACATGCTTTTTTGGAAGGCTATTTGTAGATAAATTATTCATTCATTAATGATAACAACTTGGTATATTATTTATATATAAAATTTAAATTAGGAATATGAGTTCAATAACGGAAGAAAACAAAAAAATTGCAATAAAATTTTTTGAAGCTTTAAGCTCTGGATCTGAGACATATTTAGATTTTTATACCGATGATTCAATTATTTGGACAGCTGGAGATAATGCAATTGGCGGTACAAGAACTAAGAAAGAAATAATAGCCTTTGCACAGGGTGTTCTTGATTCATTTCCTAATGGCATCACGTTTAAAATTACCGGAATAACAGCTGAAAATGAAAGGGTTGCTGTGGAAGTAAATGGTGAAGCTATCCATGCCTCAGGAAAGCCTTACAACAACCAATATCATTTTTTGCTAACCATTAAAAATGGAAAAATTATTGAGCTAAAAGAATATATGGACACTCAGTTAGCTGCAAAAATTCTTCTTGGACAATAAAGATTAAAAACCTTCAGCATTTGATTCTTCATCAAGGGTATTTCTTCTTATCTCAATAAATTTTTAAATTTAAAAGCTAAATAGGATTTGAAGGAAGATCGATCATTCCAAGCTTTACATAAAGAGTCAATAAATCGCCTACTCCTTGCTGACTTATAATCTTGCCATTTTTTAAAGTTAGGACAGTTACATCTCTGAAACTGATTTTCTTACCACTTGTTGGATGGAAACCACTAATTGATAATATGACAATAATTTTGTCGCCAGCGTCAATAAGTTGCTCAATATGCTCTGTATAACCTGGAAGATCATTGTGAACTTGAGTTGCTAAGGAGCAAATCCCATTTAAACCAGTTCCCCAATCTGTATGAGGATAGTCAGCTTCAAAAGCGTCAGAATAGAACTCACCCACTCTTGAGATATTGCATTCATTCCATATTACCTGCATGGCATCTCTTACAACCTGTTCATTTTTTTTCATATTTCTTGCTTTTATTTATTTATGATGGCTTTAAAAAAACTAATGCCTTCTAGTTCACTTTTTCCACTGGCCTCTGCACTAGAACCATAGCTACTATTGGCAGATAGTTTCACAATAACAGTATTATTTTCGGGGGAAACATAAACAAATTGGTTATAAACCCCAATTGCAGAAAAGTCACCGCTACCATCTGGAACCCACCATTGATAACCGTATCCAAGTGGGAAGTCTGAAAGAGGATTATCACCTGGCATGAGATGAGGCGCATCGGGTTTAGTAGATGATTTTATCCAGTGATTTGGAATAATTTGTTTATTATTTAGATTTCCATCCAGCCGATACAATTCTCCAAGCTTTGCATAATCTCGAGCTGTTGCCATAAATCCAGCATAAGCCATCTCCATATTTTCTGAATCAATAATCCAATAGCCATTATCCTCAGCGCCTATTGGATCCCATAACATTTTTTGCATATATTTAGACACTGAAATTCCTGTGGCCTCTCTTAATAGCATCCCTAATGCTTGCGTATCTGTTGAGTTATAACGATTGAAAGAACCTGGCTCCAAATCTTTTTGGAGAGAAGATGTAAATTCATCCAAAGATCCACCCATGGCAAAAATTCTTGCAGATCGATTAATATCTGAATTTGGATCGCTATAATCTTCATTCCATGAGGCCCCGGATGACATTTGCAGAATGTCTTTGATTCTTACATCATCATATGCAGAATTATGTAATTGAGGTACATAGTCGGTGATTTTATCTTCTATGCTTTTAATATACTTTTGATCAATGGCAATTCCTAAAAGCGCAGATATAAAACTCTTTGCCATTGAAAATGAAAACCAATGAACATCCCGCCCCCCAGTCAGCCAATAGTTTTCATATTTAATTTTACCATTCTGAAGGATTAACAATGCGGCTGTATCAGTTCTTGAAAGATATTCATCAACACTAACTGTCTTTCCTTCAAAAATAAAATCTACAGGCAAGCTTATAGGCTCTCCCAGCTGAAAAACTATAGGATTTGATGATGGTAAAAGCGTAGTTGTTGGAAAAAGTTTATAGACTCTATTAAAGTTTTGATATTGCTCCTCACCGGTGAACAATGAGCTAACAAAAGCTAGTCGTTCTTCTTTAAGTAAGGGTTCATTTTCAGTTTTACCAAAGGCTAATTCGCTTACGATACCAAAGGCATAAGGAGATAGGAGTAATAATGTGAGGAGGATGTTTTTCATTTTGTAAGCATACCTTTATTTTTCAATCTAGAAATCTATCCATGACTACATAATGTGCAGAACCTGACTACAGGTTTTGTTTTATTGTATATTAAGGTTATGTCGAAGAAATCTAGAAATCCAGTAAAAAAGAATATGGATAAATTTCATAAGCCGCGTACACATAGAGATAAGACAAAGCACGATAGAAAATCTGAATCAGAAAAACTACAAGATGATTTAGAGCCTATTTGGCATCCAACTCAGCATGATGAATCTGATGATATAGAAGATGCTAAAAAAATGTAACATATGAAATAAAGTACATAAATCAATGAAAAGCATCCTCCTCACTTTGATGGTCTTTGGAAGCTTTGGAGTTTTTGCTGATGATCATAATGAATTTACTATAGATTGTGTTGATAAAATTAAAAATAAGTATCAGATTACTTTAGATCTTGATGTAAAAAAGTTTAGTATTAAAAAAAGGGATAACACTATTAGCGAAGGTTCAATTGCTAAAATTAACAGTTCAAAAAATTCAATTGAGTTTAAGTTACTTGAAATTAATACTACGAATAAAAAAATATTTACAAATAAAAACTTACTTGGAAAATTAGTTTGTAATATTTAAAGAAACGTTATAAAAAAAATTTAATATGGATAATAAAAGCAATATATCTCTCACCCATGAAAAAGAAGTATCAACATTTGATTATGATGTGGATGTCATTGTTTGTGGCTATGGTGGAGCTGGAGGTTGTGCAGCAGTTGAATCATCTGCGAATGGTGCGAGCACATTAATCCTAGAACGAGCTTCTGACGGCGGGGGCTCAACTGCCCTATCAAGTTGTGAAATGTACTTGGGAGGATCAGGAGGCACATCACTCCAAAAAGCATGTGGCTTCGAAGATTCCACTGAAAATATGATTGCCTACATTGAAGCATCACTTGAAGGCAGAGGCGATGGCGAAAAGATTAAGCTTTATGCAGAAAATGCTGCGGATCATTTTGAATGGATAAAATCTTTGGGAGTTTCATACAAAGAAGCTGCTCATTTAGGAAGGATAGTTGTCCCTGAATCCAATGAATCTCTCTTGTTTACAGGCAATGAGAGAGTAGACCCTTTTTGTAGACTGGCAAAACCAATTCCCAGAGGGCACGTTCCTTCTCATGAAGGTGATTTTGGGGGGAAGATTTTTTTTGATGCTCTTAAAAAGATAATTAACGCCTCTGACATACAAGTGAGTTGTGATTCTAGAGTTAAAGGGTTGGTAATTAACAATGACAAAAAAATTATAGGAGTGTCATTCAAAAAAAATAATAGCATTTGTTTTGCTAAAGCTCATAAGGGCGTGATTCTCACTGCAGGTGGTTTCGTAATGAATGAAAAAATGGTTTCATCATATCTTCCATTTCAAGCCTCCTTTGCAGCGCCCTATGGAAATCCATGGGATGAAGGAGATGGCATTCAAATAGGTCTCTCGATGAATGCAAGCATTATAAATATGGATGAGGCCTTCTTTGGCGTATATTTTTATCCACCGGAATCACTAACTAATGGAATATTTATAAATGCTCATGGTAAAAGATTTGTAAATGAAGACTCTTATGGAGCAAGAATAGGTTATTTTTGTTCGCAACAAGAAGAGCAAAAAATTTATATGGTCATACAAGATGAGGATTACAATCCTTCAATTTATATGGATAAATTGCCTATTTTAGCAGTCGCAGAAACTATTGATGAATTAGAAGCTGAGGCAGGATTCAAACCAGGCACCATTACATCTACTGTTAAGCAATATAACAAATTTGCAAAAAATGGTAGTGATGAAGATTTTAAAAAAGATCCAAAATGGCTGAAGGAGTTCTCAAAACCGCCATATGCAATCATCGATTATAGTTTTATAAATCAAGCAAGTCCTGCTTATAGCGAAAAAAGTGGCCCTCTAATGTTTACCCTAGGTGGTCTTGAAACACTGCCCACAGGAGAAGTGCTTGATAAAAATGGAAAAACTATCCCAAAATTATATGCAGCAGGAAGAACTACTGCTGGACTTCCAAGAACTGGAAAAGGATATGCAAGCGGCATGTCAGTAGGTGATGCAACTTTCTTCGGAAGAATGGCAGGAAGATCAGCAGCTAAAAAAAGAACCCTATAAACCTTGTATCTATCAAACACTATATAATCTAAAAGGTTTTTTAAACGAGCAACAATGAAAACTTTCAGAGAAAAAGTAGCTGTAATTACTGGAGCAGGTTCTGGAATGGGAAGGTATCTGGCAATACTTCTTGCAAAAGATGGAGCTGATGTCTGTGTCTGCGATGTAAATAAGGAGACATTGAATGAAACTGTAGCTATGTTGAGAAAATATAATGTCTCAGTTTCTTCGCATCTTTTAGATGTCTCCGATAAAGAGTCTATTGAGGCGCTACCTCAAAAAGTCATAGATCAACATGGAAAAGTAGACTTAGTTTTTAATAATGCGGGGGTTAGTGCTGGCTCTCATTTTAAAGACATGGATGAAGATAATTGGGATTGGGTCATGGGTATTAATTTTGATGGTGTTATTAATAGCACAAGGGCTTTTATACCTCATCTGATCAATAACTCTGAGGCAGCTATTGTTAATACCTCATCAATATTTGGAATGGTGGCTGTGCCCGGACAAACTGTCTATCATGCAACTAAGTTTGCTGTCAGGGGATTCACAGAAAGTCTTGCATTAGAGATGAAACAGACAAACCCCAATTTACAAATACACTGTGTTCACCCAGGACATATTGGAACAAATATCGCTGCAACGGCCAGAATGAGTGATGAAGATTTTGAAAATACTCAACCAAGATCATCTATCTTCACTAGGAATGCTCCCAAAACACAGCAAGAAATGGGAGAGCTATTTAGAGAAGGAGGCATGCATCCAAGCAAGGCTGCGAAAATAATTCTAAATGGGGTAAAAAAAAATAAGAGTCGAATTTTTATTGGGTTAGATGCAAAACTATTGGATCTTTCTCAAAGATTATTTCCAAAGCATTACCATAAGACATGGGTTTTCTTTATACCTCTATTGGCTCTCTTTAGAGATAAGAAACCATTGAAGTCAATCGACTAATAATTAAGATGGAACATGGTTTATTGCAAGAGAAGCTTTCAGTAATTCCAGTGGAAAGTGATGTAATAACAATTCTTACTGATAGAGATAAGAAACATTCTAAAAGATGGAAGCTAAGTTCTACAAAATGGCATTACCGTTACCTACCAGAGGAGAAAGAACCTAAATATTGTGAATGGACATTCACATGGAAAAACCTTTGGAATAAGTTTCAGATTCCTGTGCGACTTAAAGATACAAATGATTTGTTTGGCTGGTTGGTAGGTCTTGATAAAGCAGAAATATGTTTAAGAGCAAGTTTGCAAGATGATGAGCTTATATTTGGTTTGGTATTTACTCCAAATACAAAAGCGGTTGGTAAATATCATGATGATATTACTTATGACAAAGCCTTAGATCTAATTAAGGATCACCGTGCTTTAACTAATTTATAAGCTTTATATGGACCCGTTTTTAGTCATTTTATGGGTATGTTTTGTATATTATTAAGACATATGAAAAACATCCTCCTCACATTGATAGTCTTTGGAATTCTTTCACTCACTCGAGCTCATGCAGGAGAATTACAGGTTGGATTTGCACAACTCTCGATTACACCTGACCTTATAGACCAATGGGTCGACGTAAATAATGATGCTCAATTTGATCCCGAGATTGATCTGTGGACTGATGTGAATGGCAATGGGGAATTCGATGCTGTATGGATGGCAGGTTTTCAAAATCAACGACCTGCTCAGGGAGTTAAAGATAATCTTATGGCAGTCGCCGTGGTAATTGATGATGGTCAGAATCGCATTGGAATTGTAACCGCTGATACGGTCGGCTTGATGCGTAAATTTGTACTCAGTGTTCGCGAGGCTATCCCTCCAGAGTGGGGTTTAAATTACCTTATGGTGCATGCAACACATAATCATGAAGGCCCCGACACTCAAGGTCTATGGGGACCAAGTTTTTTTAGCAGCGGTGTTAACCATGATTATATGCAGCAATTACAGCAAAATATTCTGGACGCATTGAATACAGCTATAGGTAACTTAGAGCCTGCAAAGATGAGCATGGCACGCATTCCAACAAACCCACTAACCCCTATCAAAGATAAACGTAAGCCCATCGTGATAGATGAAGACATTCGAGCGTTATTATTTAGCCGACCTGACGGTTCAATTCTAGGCACATTGGTTAATTTTGGAATCCATGTCGAACTTGCTTGGGATAAAAATCTAGAATTAACAGCTGATGTTGCCGGCTACCTGCGAAGAGGACTTAGCGAGGGTATTTATTACGATGATGAATTATTTAAACCTGGGCTTGGTGGAACCACATTATGGCTTACTGGGAATATTGGAGGTTTGATGACCTCTGGTCCAAGTGATGCTATCTATGATCCTTTCTTAGAGAAAACCATCACCGAAGCAGGCCATTCTAAAGCCCGCGCCTTTGGCTATAGTCTAGCAAATAGTGTCATAGAAGCTGCTAATGAAGGAAGTTTTGTGCCTAGTCCAGAGCCAACATTAACTGTCCGCACGCTCGAAGTAGAATTAGGTATAGATAATTTCATGTTGTCGTTAGGTACCCTGCTTGGTGTTGTCGATAGCAGCCCCCGGTTTCATCTGATGCCACCATTCATCCGTTACCTCAGTGAAGTGGCATTCATTCAATTGGGTGATGCAACTATTACTGGCATACCTGGAGAGCTATATCCAGAAATTGCTGTAGGTGGCATAGAAAATCCCAAGGGTGCTGATTACACCATAGCACCTCAAGAAGTACCACATTTGCGCGGTCAACTTCCGGGTAAGCTAAATCTCATGGTGAACTTGGCAAATGATGCTATCGGTTACATTATTCCTAAAAGTGAGTGGGATAACTCCCCTCCTTGGATCTATGATGAGAATGAAGAGACTTATGGCGAGGTTGTATCCTTGGGTCCGAATACTGCACCAATTATTCACCAAACTGTAATCAAGCTGGCAGAAGAGTCAAAACCTTAAATTTTTTTAAGCTCTGAGAAGCCCTATTTAAAGGGCTTCTAGAGAAATTGGCATCCCGTAGGGGAATTTTGAGACAATCTTATATTACTAAGCCCTCCCCTTAAGTGACTACATAAAACACAAAGCGTGACTACAGCATTTGTTGTATATTTATAGTTACTTGAAATTAATACTACGAATAAAAAAATATTTACAAATAAAAACTTACTTGGAAAATTAGTTTGTAATATTTAAAAAGTTTCAATGTGTTGTTTATTTCAGTGTACTATTTCAAACATGAGAAAGTTACAATATTTTTTATTAGTATCTTGTATCTTCATAACAAGTTGTGGTGAAAAAAAACCCGAGGTTGTTTTTAATTTAGATGAAAACCTTGTTATTGAATTTGTTGACGTAAAACCCGAAGAAGAAATATTGAATAGATATTTAACTCCTTATCTAGGTCATGAATCAGAAAAAATACATATTTTTGAGGTGTCCGGACAAAAACCGCTGGAACTAACCTTTGTTTTTAAAGACAAAACAAACTCACTTTCTGCAGAAGAATTTGAAGCAGTAACAAATGCCATAAATTGTTCTACGTATGATGATATTACGTTTAGTCATTTAGAGAACAATCATTTTCTTATTAGATCTAAACCCTCCTCAAGGATAAAATCTATTAGGGTTTCTTGCTATGTTCCAGGAGAAAGTTCTTATTATGATGGCAAGTTTCCAGGAGGACAAGAATCTATTCGTTTTAGTGCACTGCCTGAGAACCCTCTCGATGAGGTAATACCCCTTCTTGGTGAAATGGGATATTCTCCCTATACCCATTTCGACAGAAACATGTTGCCGTCAATAATAGAAAAATATAAATTTAATGAATCACGTGACAAATATGATTTAGGTTTTAGGGATAAAGAAGTGAATGGTGTCCGTATCTTTTGGAATGAAAGTGGAATTACAAATATAGCATTTAGTGTTGACGATGAAGAAAGCAAAACTCAGCATGCAAATCTTGTATCGAGACTATTAAATTTAGACCAAGAAAAATTGAAGACTTGGATGTATAGCATAAGCGGGTCATCATATGTAGAAGATTTAAACTTAGGTGGTTATGAATTATCTTCGAACTACAACAGTTCGTTTAGGCATAACTTTATTGTTGTAGTAAAGGATGACTAGCAATTGTTCTGCTTGTGGTGGAAAGGTATCTATTGAAGCAAGTCTTTGCCCTCATTGTGGACACCCATTAAAATACGAATGGAAACCTGTTAGTGGGTTCTTTGCTGTAATCAACACATTAATTGGGATAGGTTTGTTTTTATTCATGATTGTTTTGTTATTTACCGCAATATTTAAATAATATGAAAAAATTATTTATAATCTCAACTACATTATTTTGCTTTAATTCTAGTTTATAAGTTTAAGAAATGAAAACAGTAGAAGGACCACTTAGTGCTATAGGAACAATTTTTATAGTGCTTGGTTGTATTACAGGAATTATTTATATATTTCTCTCCATAGTTGATGGAGAATTTCTTTATTTTGCAATTGGTTTGAGTGCAATTTTTAGTGGATTTGTTTCAGGGTATTTATTTAAAGGCATTGCAAATATTATTGATTTACTTATATCTTTGAAGTCTTCGTTTAATAAAGAACATGATGGCTCTAGAAGTTGGGCTGAAATTTCAGATAGTATAAAAAAGAAATAAAAAACATCCTCGGTGACTACAATCTGACTACATTTTTTTTGAAATCTGACTACAGATAAAAAAATAAATGCCTGTAAACGTGACTACACCGTTGACTAATATGACTACATTTTTGACTTTGGATGCCCTGAGAACCCCTATTTAAAGGGGTTCACATGAAATTGGCATCCCGTAGGGGAGTCGAACCCCTGTTGCCGAGATGAAAACCCGGTGTCCTAGGCCTCTAGACGAACGGGACTAGATTGCGAGAATTATAAAAGCTAAAAGGTGTTATGAAAAGAGGTAAATTCTTATTTGATTTTCTTATTAACTGCCTTCAGAAAACCTCTCAAAAAGTTTCCCTCCATCTGATCTGGATATAACCTACGAAACATCCTTTCCATCCTGGTCATAATTTGCTTAGGGTTGTCTGGATCTATAAGATCTAAATTTTTAACAGTCTCATTAAAATGATCTATAAGATTGTTTAGCTCTTCAGATGTGTATTCAGGAAAATCTTTCCAGTCTCCAACAGTATTATTCTTGGAGGTTTGATATAACTCATAACAAACCACTTGCGTAGACATAGCAATATTGAGAACTGGGTACTCTGGATGAGCTGGAATAATTAAATGCTTGTTAGCTAATTTGAGTTCATCGTTGGTAAGTCCCCTATCCTCTCTTCCAAATAAAATAGATACTTCAATCTCTTTTGATATAAGTTGATTTATTTCTTGTGCTGCATCTCTTACAGATACCGTAGGCCAATCAATTGTTCTTTCTCTAGCCGATGTAGCATAAATAACTTTAGAATTTTTAACTGCCTCATCAATTGAGGTAAAAACTTCAGCATTATCTAAAATATCCTTTGCATTCCCAGATAAAGCAACTGCTTCTTGATGAGGAAACTCTTTAGGATTAATGAGAGCCAACTTACTTAAACCCATATTTTTCATTGCTCTTGCAACTGAGCCAATATTGCCAGGATGAGACGTCTCAACCAAAACGATCTGAACTAAGTGATTAATGGGATTCATAGAACTATTATCATCATTTCCAGTACAATATGCGACATGTCAAATCCTGCTTTATTAAATATCGCAATACTTGCTGCAAACCTTGGAGCAACTGAGCTTGAATTTGCTGTAAAAAAAGTCCAAAAACTTGATGTAATGAAGAAAGGTCCAACTGATTATGTGACAGAAGTGGATCAAAGAGTTGAACAATTAGTCTTTGAAGAAATTAAAAAATATTACCCTGAAGATAATTTCCTAGGAGAAGAGTCAGGGCATGAAATTAATAATTCTAATACTACATGGGTATTAGACCCGATAGATGGCACAACAAATTTTATTCATGGATACCCTCAATACTGCATTTCATTGGCTTGCGTTGTAGATAATAAAACTAAGCATGCAGTAATCATAGATCCTACTCGTAGAGAGGAATTTAGCGCATCAAAGGGCAAAGGAGCTGTGTTAAATGGAGAGCGAATTCGAGTAAGTAAAAGAGCTAATCTAAAAGATGCTCTTGTAGGTAATACCTCACACGTTAAGGAATCTCAGAAATATTCTTTTGATAATATAGCGACCTTTAGAGCCTTGTATAAAAATAGTTTAACCATTAGAAGATCGGGTTGTTCTGCTTTGGATATAGCGTATGTTGCTGCAGGAAGGCTTGATGGATTTTGGGCTAATGGGCTTGCAATCTGGGATGTTGCTGCTGGAATGTTAATAGCAGAAGAAGCTGGTGCATTAACAAGTAATTTTTTAGGTGATCCGAACTTTAATGATGGGGATCATTTCTTGTGCGCAGCGCCAAAATGTTTTAAGCCAATGCTTGAAGCCATTAAACCAAACTTTAAAACCAATTAAGGCATATCATCGAATTCTGCGCCCTCTGGCTCTGGAATTGCTAAATCGTCTTGAGTGATTGAAAGTCCTAACAGCATATTTGCTACTACATAAATTGATGAATATGTTCCAATTAGAACGCCAATGATTAAGGCCTGACTAAAACCTTTAATCATATCTCCACCAAAGAAAAATAATGCAAGCAATACCAATAAAGTGGTAAAGGATGTAATTAATGTTCTAGAAAAAGTTTGATTAATTGAGCGATTAACAATCTCATCAGGCTCAAATCCTCTTTCGCCTCTGAAATTTTCTCTTATCCTATCGGATACAACAATCGTGTCATTTAAAGAATAACCAATGACAGCAAGCAATGCTGCCAACACAGTTAAATCAAAGTCCCAGGAAAATAATGAAAACAACCCAAGAATAATCACAACATCATGAGCAAGCGCTACCACAGCTCCAAGTGCAAACTTATATTGAAATCTAAAGGCAACATAAAGCAAGATCATGCCAAGTGCCACTAGCATTCCTAAACCACCCTGATCTCTTAACTCTGAGCCTATTTGAGGTCCAACAAATTCAATCCGCTTTAATTCTGTTGAAGAGTCTGCCTCTTCTAAAAATTTAAAGATTACATCTCCAAGCTGGCTGTTACCATTTTTATCAGCAACTTTAATCAGAACATCAGAATTTGAACCAAAATTTACAACTTGAAAATCATCAAATCCATTATTAGTCATCAGGTCCCTTATCTCCCTAAGGTCGGCAGCCTCCTCATATGAGACTTCAATAAGAGTGCCCCCACTAAAATCTAAACCTAGATTCAATCCTTTGAAACTCAATGAGCCAATAGATAAGACAAGCAACACCAAAGAACCTATGGTCGCAAATCTACGATAATTCATGAATGGAATATTAAAATTCATTAAACCCTCAGCTCCTTAATATTTTTATTCCCATACATCAAATTAATAATTGCTCTCGTTCCCAAGATAGCAGTAAACATAGAAGTTAAAATACCTATAGATAAGGTAATGGCAAAACCTTTTACAGGACCAGTGCCGATTGCATATAAAATTATCGAGGCAATTAATGTTGTAACGTTAGCATCAACAATAGTAACGTATGCTCGTGAAAAGCCCTCTTGAATAGCTGTTTGAGGATCCTTTCCTTCTTTTAACTCTTCTCTAATGCGTGAAAAAATTAATACGTTCGCATCCACGGCCATACCAATGGTTAATACAATACCTGCAATTCCAGGAAGAGTTAGAGTTGCGCCAAGTAATGACATAAAACCAGTAATTAAAACGACATTGGCAAAAAGAGCGATATTGGCAGCGAAGCCAAACCAACGATAATAAAAAAGCATGAATGCTATAACTGATAACAAGCCAATAATAATAGATCTAACGCCTAACTGAATATTCTCCTTTCCAAGACTTGGGCCAACAGTTCTCTCTTCCACAAACTTCATTGGAGCAGCTAAAGCACCAGCTCTAAGCAATAATGCAAGCTCACTAGCTTCTTGGGGCGATCCAACCCCAGTAATTCTGAAAGCTGTCCCTAAAACGGCCTGAACAGTTGCTAGACTAATAATTTCTTTTTCAATATACGAGGATTGTTCAATAACATCATTGCCATCTGCGTCTTGAGTCAAAACTGACTTATTTTTTTGTTCGACAAAAAGGACGCCTAAGCGTCTACCAATATTTCCATTGGTAGCTTTTTGCATGGCTCGTCCGCCCTGCATGTCTAAGGTAATATTAACTTGAGCAAACCCACTCTCATCAAAACCCGAACTTGCATTAGTAACTCTATCTCCAGCAACGATAATTTTTTTTTCTAAAAAAGCTGAACCCATTCGCTCATCTTGAAAATCAAATTCTTCCTTGCGTAACCTGGAGGTTGTTGAAGCAGCTTCAAGTCTAAATTCTAAATTTGCAGTCTTACCAATAATCTTCTTTGCGGCAGTTGTATCCTGCACTCCAGGTAACTCAACTACAATTCTACTACTACCTTGACGCTGAACTATTGGCTCACTTACACCAAGCTCATTGACTCTGTTGCGTAAAGTCATGAGATTTTGTCCAACTGCATAGTCTCTAATTTCTTTGATAGCAGATTGGGAATATGCAAGTTCAACAAGGTTTCTTACTGAGTTTGGTTTCAAATCATATAAAGATGTTCCAAGAGGGGTAATATTATCTGCAGTAAAAATTCTCAGCGCTTTGTTGTAATCCTCATCGCTTGCAAAAGAAAACAATAAATCTTTATTATCTTTTCTAGAGCTTTCAACATTTATACGATCGTCTCTGAATTTTTTTCTATATTCATTGAGCAATGATTCAAGACGATTATCTAACGCGCTATCAATATCAACTTCTAAAAGAAAGTGCACTCCGCCAGATAAATCTAAACCAAGTTTTAATGGTCCGCCTCCGATATCTCTTAACCACTGAGGAGTAGAAGGTTCTAAATTTAAGGCAACTATTGCTTGATCAAGCAAAACTTTCTGCAGAGCCGCTTTGCCAGCAAGCTGGTCATCAAAAGAGTTAAATTTTGCAACAATATTATTTTCTTTTAGACCAACAGATTCAGTACCAATTGTTTGTTCTTCTAGAATCTCTTTAACTTGATTTAATAAGATTTGATCTGCTGATTTACCAGAATCGGTATATGCAATCTGAATTGCTGGTTTAGCAGGATATAAATTAGGTAAGGAATAGATAACACCAATAGACAGCATCATTAATATAAATGCATATGTCCAGATTGAAAATCTATTCATGATACTTTCTTAGTCAATAGATGCGATTGTACCTTTTGGCAAGGTATTTGCTATGGCAGTTTTTTGAAGTTTAAAAGTAATATTTTCACTAACCTCAATAGAAACATATGGTCCTTTTATTTCCTTGATACGCCCAATAATTCCACCGGCAGCCACAACTTCGTCGCCTTTTTCAAGCCCGTCCATCATAGTCTGTAAAGCCTTCATGCGCTTTTGTTGAGGTCGGATAGTCATAAAATACATTAAGGCTAAAAACCCTATAAAAAAAATAATGATAGGATCTGGTAACCACCATGGTAACTGTTGCTGTGCTTCGTTCATGCAGTCTCCTTAGGTTAAATACTTAGGCACATCTAAATGCCGCTTATTATAGAAGTCTTTTATGAACTTGGCGAATGAATCTGATTCAATTGATAGACGAATTTCATGCATGAGATTCTGGTAGTAGTAGATATTATGAAAACTATTCAAAATTGAGCCCAGCATTTCATTGGTTTTATCAAGATGATTTAAATACCCCTGAGAGTAATTCTTACAAACCTTGCATTTACACTCAGAATCAATTGGCTCATCTGAAGTTTTACTAGGAGCATTTCTAATATTTAAAACACCGTAAGAAGTAATTAATTGGCCATTTCTAGCATTTCTAGTCGGCAAGACACAATCAAACATATCAATTCCATAAAAAACTGATTCAACAATATCCTCAGGCTTTCCCACCCCCATTAGGTAATGGGGTTTTGCTGGGGGTAGATGAGGTGCTAAGTATTTCAGAATTCTTGTTTTATCTTCTTTGGGCTCACCTACGCTTAAACCTCCGATTGCAATCCCATCAAAACCAATGTTTTCTAGACCTTTTAATGACTCAATTCTAAGATCCTCATGCATGCCTCCTTGCACAATTCCAAATAAGGCAGAGTCGCTTTTATGAACTACGTGAGATCTTTTAGCCCAACGCAGAGATAATTCCATAGAGATTTTTGCCTGCTGATGTTCAGCAGGATATGGCGTACACTCATCAAGCACCATTACAATATCCGAACCAAGATTGGCTTGAATACGCATTGAATCCTCTGGACTCATAAAACATTTCTTTCCATCATATGGAGACTGAAAACTCACACCCTCTTCTGTAATTTTTGCAAGCTCTCCTAGACTCCAAACTTGAAATCCTCCTGAATCAGTTAATATTGGCTTATCCCAATTAGAAAACTTGTGGAGCCCTCCAAGATTTTTGATTAATTCATCTCCTGGTCTAAGCATGAGATGGTAGGTATTTCCTAAGATAATTTCAGAGCGGGTTTGCTGAAGATTTTCAACTTCCAATGCTTTAACTGTTCCATTGGTTCCAACCGGCATAAAAGCAGGTGTTTGCACTTTACCCCTTGGAAAATCTAGCACTCCCCGCCTGGCAAAACCAGATGTAGATAAAACATTAAAGTTCATGATATTTCAATAGCATGGCATCGCCATATGATAAAAATCTATATTCTTCCTCTATCGCTATTTCATAGAGATTCATCATTTTTTCGTATCCAATGAAGGCAGCAACAAGCATGAGCAAAGAAGATTTTGGTAAATGAAAGTTAGTAATCATATGATCAACAACTTTAAACTTATAGCCCGGATAAATAAACAAATCTGTTTCACCTTTAAAGGCTGAGGCTCCATGTTTAAAAGCTGTTTCAAGAGCTCTAACTGACGTCGTACCAACAGCAATAATCTTTCTATCATTAAATTTCGCCCTCTGAATTTGATCAATAAGTTTAGCGTCAACCTCAACAAGCTCTTTATGAATCTCATGATCTTCTATGTTGTCTGTTTTAACTGGCTGAAATGTACCTGCGCCAATGTGCAAGTTGACATAACCAAGCTCTACACCTTTTTGTTGAAGATTATTTAAAAGTTCTAGATCAAAGTGCATACCAGCTGTTGGGGCGGCAACTGATTCTTTCATGTTTGGATCAGCATAAATTGTTTCATATCTCTCTTCATCAATTTTCTCGGGCGCCCTGTTCATGTATGGTGGCAATGGAATTTGACCATGCTTTAAAAATAAAGGCTGCGGATCAACCGACCAATCTAAAATAAAAAAATCCTCTTTTCTGCCTTTGACAGTAGCTACAAATTTCTCATGATAAAACATAAAAATTAATTCAGTGCCCTCCTTAGGAGCTCTGGAAGATCTAATTTGTGTCAAGGTTTGGAATTCAGATAAAAACCTTTCTAATAAGGCTTCTATT
This sequence comes from uncultured Gammaproteobacteria bacterium, assembly GCA_964444385.1. Lineage (GTDB taxonomy): Bacteria > Pseudomonadota > Gammaproteobacteria > Magnimaribacterales > D2472 > D2472. The sequence continues at coordinate 6,325 of CAYUHD010000013.1, read as the reverse complement.
TTCCCACCAGTACTTTTTTCTCCAAATAATCTTGCTGGAATAACAGAAGTTTTATTTAAAACCAGTAGATCGCCTTTACAAAAATGTCTTCCAATATCCTTAAAAACTTCATGTTGTTTTGATTCTAAAGCAACCAACAACCTCGAATCAGTTCTTTTTTTTGTAGGATATTGAGCAATAAGATGCTCTGGAAGATTATAGTTGAATTGATCTGTTTTCATGCGAGAAGCTAATTCTAAAAGATGTTTAACTCAGCTACAATAATCGCCGGGCCCCATTGGCGGAATTGGTAGACGCGCGCGATTCAAAATCGCGTTCCTTCGGGAGTACCTGTTCGACTCAGGTATGGGGCACCATCTAAAAATTTCTAGAAAGTTTCTTATTATGTTTAAATAACATTTTTTACTACCCTTAATATTGTATTACTTAGCCTAAAAAATGCGCAGTATAAATTCATACAACCGAATAGTTATTAAGATTGGTTCAGCTGTGCTTGCAAGTCCTTATGGGAAAGTAAACCAAAGTGTTCTTGCTGCAATCAGCGAAGATATAGCTTGGTTATTAAAAAACAATAAAGAAGTTTTAGTTGTATCCTCCGGCGCCATTGCACTTGGAAGAAAAAAAATTAAGTTATCTGAAAATCTAAGCCTGGCTGAATCCCAAGCCTTAGCAGCTCATGGTCAGATTGAATTGATGTCAGCATGGAAAAAACATCTAAATAAATTTTCTATCCCAATAGGTCAAATACTCTTAACTCCAAGAGATACAGAACTAAAGATTCCCTCTGAAAATGCAAAGCAAACTGTAAGCAAGCTTTTAGAAGCCAGATGCTTACCCATCATCAATGAAAATGACAGCACTGCAACTGATGAGATAAGATTTGGTGATAATGATCTTTTGGCTGCAAAGGTAGCAAAGCTTGTAGGAGCAGATTTATTAATTGTGCTTTCAACAGTTGAAGGACTTTATGCTTCCAAAGAAGATGTTAAATCAAACACAACGACTTCTCTGGTGAAAGAAGTAACAAAAATTACATCAAAAATAAGAAAGATGGCGGGTCATGCAAGCTATATGGGTAAAGGGGGTATGATTTCTAAGATTGAAGCAGCAGAAATTTGCTTAAAAAATAAATGCGTAATGGTGATCACTTCAGGTAAAAATAAAAAGCCAATTAAAGGTCTTGCAACCAGAGCTCAATCAACATGGTTTATAAAAAAATGAGTAAAGAACTTTCTAAATTGCTTAATGAGATAGGCCTCAATGCAAAGAAAGCTAGTGCTGTATTAAACACTGTAACCACCGATCATAAAAATAGTTTCTTTGATTTTGCTATCAAATCAATTCAAGAAGATTCTGATGTCATTCTTCAAGCCAACCAAATTGATATAAAGCAAGCAGAAGAAAATAAAAAGGACACAGCTTTTGTTGATCGTTTAGCTCTAGATAAAAGTAGGCTTCAAGGAATATGTGAAACTTTAGCTGAAATTAAATCATTTAAAGATCCAGTAGGAAAAATTCTTGCATCCTGGAAAAGACCTAACGGCCTAAATATCTCTAGAGTTACTACACCTCTTGGAGTCATAGGTTTAATCTTTGAAAGTAGGCCCAATGTAGCTGCTGACGCTGGAGGCTTATGCCTAAAATCTGGTAATGCAGTAATTTTACGTAGCGGAAAGGATGGTCTCAGGTCTGCTTCAGCTATTGTTAATTCGCTCCAAAATGCATTGGTACGCTCTGACCTACCTAAAGAATGTATCCAAATAGTTCCTTCAGAAAGCAGAGAGGCAGCAACCATTATGTTAAAAGGAATCAATGGCTCAATAGATGTCATAGTTCCAAGGGGTGGTAAAAGTCTTGTTGCTGAAGTTGAGAGATCTGCAAGAGTTCCTGTTTTTGGTCACTTAGAAGGAATTTGTCACATATATGTAGATGAGCATGCTGACGAAGAAAAAGCCTTATCAGTCTGTATAAATGCAAAAATGCGCAGAACTGGAATTTGTGGGGCTGTAGAAACAATACTAGTACATGAGAATATCGCAGCATCTTTTGTGCCTAAACTTGTTGCTTTGCTGTCTGATCTTGAATGTGAAATACGATGTTGTGAGAAAACCATAAGTTTCGATAACAGAGCTGTTCCAGCTTCCGAAGAAGATTGGTCTACGGAATATCTAGCACCAATTGTTAGTGTTAAATCTGCTTCCAATATTGATGAAGCCATCAGTCATATCGAAAGATTTGGCACAGGTCATACAGAGTCAATCATTAGCGAAAATAAAGATGTTCAATCAAAATTTACAAATTCTATTGATAGCGCAATTGTGATGATTAATACCTCAACTCAATTTGCAGACGGAGGTGAATTTGGTCTTGGTGGTGAGATAGGTATTGCAACCGGTAAATTCCATGCCCGTGGACCTGTAGGAGTCGATCAACTTACAAGCTTTAAATACATTGTCTCTGGTGATGGGCACACAAGAGACTAACTTTGATTAAATATAAACGTCAAATCTAGTAGTTTTTCCTGAAACTTGATAATTAATTTGAGAAGCAAAGGGTTCTGCCTTGATAGGTCTTTTGACAATCATTTTTTTTGCAGGTATTAATTGTAGAATCTCAAAATCTTGCTTGGGATCGTTATTAATTGATTCTATTTCTAAAATCTTAGCAATGTATTCTAATTGGCCTGAACTAAGAGCAGTTTTTTTGCTTGGCGTATACATAGGATCAAAATAAATCACATCAAACCCTTTTGCCATACCTGCATATGAACATGCATTAGTGTGAATCAGATCTAGCTTTAAAAAAATAGATTGATCGCTACTTCGCTTAATACCATCTTGCAATAGATGAAATAAAATGCAGCTTTGCTCAAGCGCAGTAACCTGATGACCTAGACCAAGAAACAACAAAGTATCTTGGAGTAACCCAGCAGTACAATCCAAAATATTAAGTGGAGCTTCTGATTTCCCTAAAGCCTTTTTAATAAGTTTCTCGTGATTTGCATTCTTAACACGCCAACCTGTTGTACCAGAATCAAAGTCAATTTGAAATTTTTTACTTGATCGTGCCTTTGGATGGAAGAAAGATAATCCAGATTCTGATAAAACTAAATGAGGCAACTCTAAAAATTTTATATTGCTACTTGAGTTGGTACCAATCTTTTGAGCTAGCTCCTCAGCGAAAGGTTTTTGTTGATCTGATGCATAAAAAAGAGGCGGAATCATAAAAGCAGCAAAATCACACCCAAAGCAACTCTGTAAAGAACAAATGGTGTCATTCCTATTCTTTCAACAAACTGAAGAAATGTTTTGATAGTAATAAATGCAAAAAAAGCAGAGCCAATGAACCCAGCAAGCACAATTAATAAATCACTTGCTGCAATTGAATAAGCTCCCTTTGCAAGCATTAAAATTAAAGCACTTAAAATAGTAGGAATGCTAAGCAAGAAAGCAAATTTTGAAGTGTCCTTAAGATTTAAACCGATAAGCAATGCGCCCGTTATTGCCATCCCAGACCTGGACGCCCCAGGAAAAACTGCAAACGCTTGAAAACAACCTATAACCAATGCAGCCATTAGAGATAACTCTGCTAAAGACTTTGATTGGGAAGAAGATTTAAAAACAACATACAGCAAGCAAGCAAATATTAGATTTGTCCATGCTATTGAAGTAATGTTACTTGATCTAGATTCGGTCAAATCAGAGAAAATTAATCCAACTAGAATAATTGGTAAAGTGGCAGCAACTAAATTAAGTCCTAAAGAGAAGTTTTTTTTGCTTCTACTTTCCACCCAAGGTAACCAAGCATGAATTAGACCTGAAATTTCTTTCTTAAAATAATATATTACTGCTGCCAATGTTCCAGCATGCACTGAAATATCAAAAACAATTCCAAAATCTTTTGCTCCAAAAATTAAGGATGGAAATAATAAATGCGCTGAACTTGAAACAGGTAAAAATTCAGTTAGGCCTTGGATTAAAGCAAGTAATAGAGCAAGAAAAAAATCTGAAATCATGTTTTATTATACTCAGGAGTTTTTAGATACACTGGATTTGCATTTTCAGGAAGGAAGCTTGCATGAGTCTCAAAATTTCTTCTAGCCAATAATGCAACAGACTCAGCACTTCCTATAGCATTAGACAAAAACTTTGGGTGATTTATTACGGCCTCGGGCCAACCTGTCCCTGCAAAATAACAGCCATCTTTGTCTAAGAGTTCTAGCAAAACATCCATTCCAACAACTGATTCCTTTTCTTTTGAAAGAAATTGATTTTTATTTTTTTTATAGCTACAAAAATAACTTTCTTTTGCATCCGCTTCAATTGTAACTAAAACAGTTGCTTCGTCTTCATCAATCCAGTGCAGGGCTTCATTTACAATAGATTCTAGATTTGAAATAGCTATAAGGGGTAATTTCTTTACCTCAGCTATAGCTTTTAGAAAGGAAGCGGTAATTCTTAGAGCGGTGTATGAGCCTGGTCCACGAGCAAAAGCTAACGCATCAAGATTATCAAAACCTTCTTTTGAATCAAAACCAATACTTGCAAAAAGCTTATCCCAACCGGGTCTATCTTTTTGATCATGAGTTTGCGTAAATGTGTTGACTTCATCACCATTTAATAGAGAGATTGATGAGTAATTTCCACTAACATCAAGAGATAAAATCTTCATTTAATTAGAAATTCTGCTCAATATCCTCAAATACTTTTTCAACCGATTGAGAACCATCAACGGCAATATACTTAAGTGAACTTTTGTTTTCTTGAGATTGATAATAGTCTACAAGTGGTTTGGTTTCATGTTGATAGACTTGCAAGCGACGCTTAACTGTCTCAGGCATATCGTCCTCTCTTTGAATTAAGGGTTCTCCTGTAATGTCATCCACCCCTTGATTCTTAGGGGGTTGATATACAAGATGATAATTCCGCCCCGAACCTGGGTGCACCCTTCTACCTGACATTCTATCTACGATTACGTCATCATCAACTTTAATTTCAATAACATGAGTAAATTCAATATTATTTTCAACACACAAATCAGCTTGGCCCACTGTTCTTATCCCGCCATCGAATAAAAATCCATTCACACAGTCATCCTGAGCAATTCGATCTAAAATTAATTCAATAATGATTTGGTCAGATACCAAACTACCGGATTTCATAATGTCTGTAACTTTTTTTCCTAGCTCGCTGCCAGAGGCAATGGCTGAGCGTAGCATGTCTCCTGTACTAATTTTGGGAATATTTATTGATACACAAATAATATCTGCTTGAGTGCCTTTTCCAGCACCAGGAGGCCCTAAAAGAAGTATTTTATTCATGTTTCTAATACTACAAATGCAATAAGATGGTTGCTTTCATCGGCTAGACTAACATGGGATTTAGTGATGCCCAAGCCTGCAACATAAGATTTTGCACCAGCAGATAACACAACCTCTGGCTTGCCTAGAGAATCTCTAAGTATTTGAATATCTTTTGGAAAGATAGGATCTTTAAATCCAATCCCAAGAGCCTTAACAAAAGCTTCCTTGCCTGCAAATTGTTTACCAAGGTAGTATTGGCTATCTCCTTCAGGCAATCCAGCATACTTCTCAAGCTCCAGATCACCTAAAATTTTATTGGCAAATGAAGAAAAAGATTTCATTTTTTTGATTCTATCAAGATCTACTAAATCTGTACCTATTCCATAAATCATATTCTAATTTTTCTAAAAATCTCTCTACTACTTAACTCCCTGCCATCAAGGCACGCGTTTATAGCAATGTGTAAAAGTTGTTTTAATTTTAACTTATCAATTCTTTCTAGCTTTCTATTTTTAATTGCAGAAATTTCCTGGGATGAAAAGCCATAATCATCACCAGCATGATAAAAACCCTTTTCTGGCATATATGAATAAATTATTGAATCTTTAAATTCTGAATTTTCTTTAATATCTGTATCAAAATTTATGCCATAGCCAAGCACATCAAGAAGGTCTAGCTCAAAAGCTCTTAAGTCAACCTCAGAAATTGCATCTGCTCTGGCAAGCTCAACAAAGTTTTGATAGAGATCATAAAGCTCTTGGTTAGGAAGTCCTTTAGGCAAAAGACGAATCATTAACTCATTTACATAAAGATAGGTGTAAAGGTCATATGGCCCCTTCGCGGAATGCGAAACAAAGTTTGAATCTATCTGAGTTAAAGTTTTCATTTCTGATTTACCGGTAACAATAATTCTGAGCGCAGAAAAAGGGATCAAGTGACCAAAAAACTTAGATCGAGGGTTCTTTGCTCCCTTTGCTATAATGGAAAGCTTTCCAAAAGACTCTGTAAAAACATCAGCGATAA
>CAYUHD010000012.1:0-27563 GCA_964444385.1 uncultured Gammaproteobacteria bacterium | reverse complement strand
CATACCACATCGATTTTCGATCATACTCAACATCAACATCTCTGCCAGGTGTTCCGATATCATGACCTGCTGAAAAATGCTTTCCATTGCCCTTTAAGACAATTACCTTAACTCCATCATCATCAATGGCCCTTTTAAAAGCCTTATCTAAGTCATAAGTCATTTTACCATTTTGAGCATTATTGTATTCAGGCCTGTTCATAGAAATGATGGCGATTTCATCTTTCCTCTTATATGTAATTGTTGGTTTACTTCTAGGCATACTTATTCTCCAAAAATTGAGTTGCGAATACCTTGGGGGTCAAGGATATCCCTTATTAAATGAAGATCTTCACTTGAGGGCATTGGTGTGAGACCTTCTGATTTGATTGTAAGATCAAAGCCAGTATTCTTAATCACATCATCAACACTGACGCCTGGGTGCAACGTGAGTAACTGTAAGCTATTATCTTTCCCATTAAAATCAAAGACTCCCAAGTTTGTTACAACTAATTTGATTTCAAATTTACCATTTGATAACTCTTGATTCTTAAAGCCCATTCCTGACACCATATCAACTTCCTCTTCCACAAAAGTTTTTACGGAGTGATTCGGTATAAAAATTGAATTTTTATGATTAATGAAGTTACCAGGGAAACCTCTTACACCAAGAAGTTGAACTTTTGGAGAATTATAATCACCGATTGCACTAATATTAGTTTGTCCAAAACAATCTATTTGAGTAGGAGTAACCATTGCATGTCTCTTACCGCTCCAAAGGTTCTCAAATACGCGACTGTAACTCATATATCCTTCAACCTGATCGTGAGATGTATCTCTTTTTCCCATTGGTGCAGGCTCTGAAATTAGATAAGTTTCACCATCAGTCATCATTAAATCTTGACTGTGAGTTAGCTTTGCTAAACCTGCAGCAATTCTTGGAATTAAACCAATACCAGTTGCAAGTATCTCCCCTTCTCCCTCCCATGCCTTAGAAGCTGCGCTTATACATATTTCTGCTAATGAGGTTGAATCTAACATATTAAAATTGAGGTAGTGGTATATTATTAATAAATTCAGGCCCTCCAACAGAGTCTATATATTCTTCATTAGTTTTAGTAAGAAATTGCAAACGGTAATCTTCAAAAGATTTTGCTGCTGCTGAATATTCTTTGAGATGCTGAATATCAAATCCATAATTTGGAGCACATGATGTTGGATGAGCTCCACAAGGAGAATGAATGACTCCTGTTACAAGACTCCTCTCAAATCTATTAAACATTGCTCCATCTTTGCCTCCCAATTCCTGAGTTGATACCACCTCTTCAGATGATACAAAAGTCTTAGTGGCAGCTCTGGCAAAGAGTTCATCAAAAAATGGATCAGGTCCAATAATTTGAGTATTTCCTTTTTCATCAGATTTATTCACATGAAGCAGTGCTGCATCAAGATTAAGTGCAGGCATGGCAACTAACTTTTCTTTATCTGAGTATGGTGATTTAACAAATTTTAGTTCTGGATTATGTGTTAATACATCTGTGCCTAAACCAACTCTAGTTGGAAGAAATGGTAAGTTCATAGCGGCCGCACGCAAACCCCATTGCACCATTCCTTCGTCTAGCTCCATCACTTCAATTTCATTGTTTTGACGAGCTTTGCGGAAATGAGCTTCTAAGGGAATCATATCTAAAGATACAAAACCAAAAATTAGTTTTTTTACTTTTTTATAAGCACATAGCAAGCCGACATCCGGACCACCATAACTTACAACAGTAAGATCTTTTAAATCTGATTGACATATTGCTCTAATTAAAGACATTGGCTTTCTTCTCGCACCCCAGCCACCAATACCAATAGTCATATTGCTTGATAGTTTATCTACCACCTCTTTATGGCTTAAAACTTTATTCACAAATTATGCCTCTGGTATATTAAATTCATGCCCCCAATAGCTTGGAGCCTCACAATTAGTGGTTTCAAAAGTATCCCAATCAGGTTGAATGCCATCATATCCAAATTCAAGCATAAACCCAGCTGGAGTTTGCATATAAAAAGAAACCATTTTGTCGTTCATATGCTTTCCAAGTGTTGAAGAAATATGAACATTATTTGCAACCGCTCTATCTAATGCATCAATAACCTGTTCTGCAGTTTCTACTTCAACCATCGCATGCACAAGTCCAGATGGCGGTGTTGGAGCTTGCATCATCGCCACAGTATGATGGCGAGGATTATCACAATGCATAAAATATAATACAGACTCGGGATCATTTGGATCAGGAGAAAATCTCATGTGCATAATATCTGAATCTCCAAAGCCCAACACTTCAGTGTAAAATGTGTGTGCAGCTTCAATCTCTAAAGTTCCAAAAACAACATGGCCCAACCCTAGCCCATGAGTAACAAAAGCAGAAATATCTTGTGATGACTTAAATTTATTTTGATCAACAGATCTGCCATAGAAGAGTTCAAGAGAATTTCCTGCTGGATCATTTAGACTAATTATTTCCTCAACACATCTAATTTTTGCTAGCTCATCATCCTCAGTCTTAAATTCTATGCCTGCATCAGTAAGCTGCTCTTTAGCATCTTCAAAATCCTGTTTATTGCTAAGCTCAAATCCACCTCTAGCATATCTATCAACATCACTTTTTTGAACATGAAATCTAAATGGACTCTCATCCATCCGAAGAAATAAGTTGTTCTCATCACTCTTATCTTCATTTTTCATTAATCCAACAACATCCTTGGCGTATGCTTCCCATTGACTTATATCTGTGGATTCAATCAATATATAACTTAAAGATTTAATCTTCATAACTAACCCCCTTTTTTTTATTTCTCACAATTAACTGCTTGCATGCAAAAAATATCTATAACTCCTTATGTTTCTATTGTTAATTCTATCATTCAATTTATTCATACATCATTATTCATGAATGAATTGCGCACTATGGAGTAAAACTTAAAAATATACATTCATGAAGATAAATTCTATAAAATACTCCTATGTCCCTAATTAAAGCTTTAATAAATCCTGTAACTCCATTTCAGCAAAATGCGCCTATTTTGTATTGTGAAGATTCTAAAAAATGTGCTTTTATAGATCCAGGCGGTGACATAGATGTTCTCTTAGGAGTAGCAAAAGATAATAACTTGATTCCTGAAAAAATTTTTCTTACTCATGGTCATGCCGATCATGCTGGCGCTGCAGCTGAACTGGCAAACCTTCTCTCCTTAAAGATTGAAGGCCCTCATCAAGAGGATCTATTTCTGCTTGAATCACTTGATTCTCAAGGAAAAATGTTTGGGATGCAGGCTCAAAACTGTCTACCTGATAGATGGCTTGAAGATGGAGATGAGGTTGAGCTAGGTAATGAAACTCTTAAAGTAATATTTTGTCCTGGACATACTCCTGGACATATAGTGTTTTATCACCCGGAATCAAAACTAGCTGTTGTCGGTGATGTATTATTTCGTGGATCTATTGGCAGAACAGATCTTCCTAAAGGAAATCACCAGGACCTACTGAATTCAATTACACAAAAGCTTTGGCCTCTAGGAGAGGAAATATTATTTATCTCAGGACATGGGCCTGTGTCTACATTTGGTCAAGAAAGAAAAGATAATGCATTTGTAGCTGATTCAGTAATAAATCAATCCTAGTCCACCCAAAGCTTCACTAACTTCCCATCATCATCTTTCATGGAGCCAGTTACTATTAAAATAAAATCTACTATCCACCAAATACCGCAACCTGCAAAGGTGATGATAAATAGAATAGCTGATGCATAACGTCTTAAAAAAAACCTATGTGCTCCCAGCGGCCAAGACAAAACAATAAATAATAAAAATGTTGGTAAAATTCTTTTTTCTGAAATATTCAAGCTATAAATTATAAATCCCTAATTTTTAATCTTATATTATAGGGTACTTGACCAGTCAAATCATGAGCTTTCTTAATTGCTTCGACCCTTGCAAGCCTCTCTGCATCCATAGGTACAATCTTTCTTTTTTTCATATCTACATGACCTTCAACAGTTTCATACATGGCTGAAATTACTCCATCTTTATCAAACAAGACGCCGATCATATGAAAAAGTTTGTCATTTACATTAAACAGTCTAAATGCTGGAAAAACTTGATCACCTAAAAGAAACTCCTTTTTAAATCTATAATTGTCTTCAAGGGTGAAGCTAGAAAAACCACTCTTGAAGTGCTCCTCATCAAAGCCAAAATCCTCGATGGTAAATTCCCACCCCTGTTCAAAAATTTCTTTTATAAAATTTACATTCATGTGCCCGTTAAAATCACACATCTCTTTAGTGACCGTAACTGGCTTGCCAACATATGGAAACAAATCTTTCATATTTAAAAAGTGCTTAAAAGATTGGATTGTGGAGAAGTGTGAACAAATTTGCAAATAAAGATTATGTTTTTCAATTGATATTTCGTACAATTAAATTTTTTTAAGTAAGATAAATATATGAATGATCTTGAAATTATTGCAATAGCTAATCTTGAGGTAGCTGATGCAGATAAATACAGAAAATATGAAAAAGGTTTTTTTCCTATTTTAAAAAAACATCATGGCTCATTTATAACTTTTGATGATTCACCACAACACATAGAAGGAGATTCTCCATTAAAGGGTCGTGTAATATTATTTGGTTTTAATTCTGAAGAAGATGCAAACAACTGGTTTAATGATCCTGAGTATCAAGAGCTATCGAAACATAGACGTGATGGCACAAGCACTCACTCCATTACATTCACAAAAGTTCTAAAACGATAAATCAATCTTCTAAAATTTGGAAAAGACATCTTCACCCGCCGATAATAGAGCAATAATTGTTTCAATAGATTTATTGAGATCGCATCAGGATAATCTAGAGCAATTTAATTCGAATGAATTCATCGAATTATCAGTATCCTCTGGATTAAAAGTTGAGCACCATATCTTTTCTAAACAAAACTCTGTATCTGCTAGCCATTTTCTTACAAAAGGTAAAACTAATGAGTTAAAGGATTTGGTTATGACTGAAAATATAAAGTTGGTAGTTTTAGATTGTGAGCTCTCGCCCTCTCAAGAAAGAAATTTAGAAAAATTGCTATGTGCAAGAGTGCTTGATAGAACAGGTCTTATCTTAGATATTTTTGCTGCTAGAGCTCAAAGTGACATTGGTAAACTCCAAGTTGAACTTGCTCAACTAAGCTTCATTTCAACTAGATTAATTAGGGGGTGGAGCCACCTTGAAAGACAAAAAGGCGGAATTGGATTGAGAGGCCCTGGAGAAACTCAACTTGAAACTGACAGGAGATTGATTGGAAATCGAATTAAGCAACTCAAAAAAAGATTAGATAAGCAGCATAATCAAAAAAATTTAAACAGATACTCAAGAAAAAAAGGTAGCAATAAATTAGTTGCTTTAGTTGGCTATACAAATGCTGGAAAAACTTCGTTGTTTAATACATTAACCAAAGGTAATCTAGAATCTGAAGATAAATTATTTGCAACACTGGATACCACCACAAGAAAGGCTGACTTTAAATTTAAAACACTTGAAACGGTTCTCTTTTCTGACACGGTTGGATTTATTTCCAATCTTCCAACTAAATTAATTGAATCCTTCAAGGCAACATTAGACGATTTAGCTTCTGCCGATCTTCTGATCCATGTTATCGATGCTGCAGACTCAAACAGAGATCATAAGATCCATCAAGTTGATTTAATCCTTGATGAGTTGGGGGTAACTTCGATGCCTCAAATTAAAGCTTTGAATAAAGTTGATTTACTTGATAAAGAAAATATTTGGCGTACAAATAATCAGCATCCTGAAATAAAAATATCCAGCGAGACTGGAGAAGGTCTTGAAGAACTGAAAGATTTAGTTTCTGAGTGCCTGTTTGGAAAACTATTAAGTGGCTGGGTTCAATTCTCTCCTATTCAAGCTTCGATTCGATCAAAACTATTTGATTCAGGTTGTGTCTTAGAAGAAAAAATAGATTCAGATGGGCAACATCAATCATTGATTACAATTTCACAGACTATGCTTGAGCAATTTGATGAGCTTAAAAATTTTAAAAATTTAAAGCCTGTCTCCCCATAAAAAAAGAGTCGCAAATGCGACTCTTTTTAATAATTAAAGATTAAGAAAAATCTGGATCTGTAGGATCATAAAAAACCTGTCCATTAGATATCTCAGGATCACCACAAGTAGTTACTGTTTCTAATTCAACTTTTGCATCTCCTCCGATAGCCTCCCATAATTCATTTCCTTCATTCATAGTCTCAAGATTTTTATGAAAGTTTACAAACCAAAAATCTTCTGTTGAAGATGCATCATCAGGAAAATAGATTCCATATGCATAGAAACCACTTACCTGAGATTGATCAATATTATCAAGCCAACTGTTGTATTTTATAAGAGCATTAGATAACTCTTGTTCACCCATGCCTTCATTTAAAGTGCAAGGGCTGAAACTCGCTGCAAACGAACCGTCACCTGGGGTATCTCCAAAAGCATATGGATCATAAGGAAAGATAAAATCATATCCATCTCTATTCTCACCATCGCATTGGAGTACTTTAGAAGATTGTTCAAGCCATGCTGCAGCATCTTCATCAGCAAGCCATCCTTCCCAAGCTGCATCAGCTGCCTCTTTAGAAGACCAGCTTAATTCCCAATAATTGTTAAATGAACTCTCATTTGGGGAAACTGATTCATAGCCCCAGCTACCCAACAAAGATTCTGACAATCCAAGATCTCTCCAAGATTCGACCATATTATCAAGTGCCTCTTGATTATATTCTTCACCAACTGAACACTGCATGAATTCGTTATACATTGTATAATTTGTTGCATCCCAAGCTATTTTAGGTTCCTGTGGATCATTTGGATCAGAGCATGAAATAATAAACAAAAAAGGTAAAGCAAGAAGGCCTACTTTAAAATTTATTTTCATTTTGTGTTTACCTCAAACAAAAAAATTACTCTTATCTTAAATATACATTAATTATTTGCAAGATTCATACAAAGGTATAATAGATTTATGCCTCATTTACAACATTCAATAGATGCGATCATTATCGGCGGCGGGCATAACGGCTTGGTATGCGCATATTATTTAGCAAACAAAGGTTTAAAAGTTCACGTCTATGAAAAAAGATCAATTGTAGGAGGCGCGGCAGTAACCGAAGAATTTCATCCAGACTTTAGAAACTCAGTTGCTAGTTATACAGTAAGCTTATTAAATCCGGACATAATTAAAGAAATGAAGCTCAAGGAATATGGCTTGCAAGTTATCAAACGCCCTATTTCAAATTTTCTGCCAATTAATAATTCAACCTATTTAAAGTTAGGTGGTGGTCTTGAGAGAACCCAAGAAGAATTCAAAAAATTTTCTAAAAAAGATGCTACTCGACTGCCAGAATATTATGACAGAATAGAAGCTGTTGCAGATGTGTTGAGAGATCTTTCAATCAAGACGCCCCCGAATCCAGAACAAGGTATTAGAGCTGCTTTAAATGCTGCACTTCAACTTTGGCCTATCGCAACTAAGGGCAATCAAGTCCATAGAGATGTATATAATCTTTTTACAAAGAGTGCGAGGTCATTTCTCGATTCATGGTTTGAAAATGATCATGTAAAAGCTGCTTTTGGTTTTGATTCAATTGTTGGAAATTTTGCTAGCCCAGATACGCCAGGTTCAGCCTATGTTTTATTGCATCATGTCTTTGGTGAGGTTGAGGGAGAAAAAGGAGCATGGGGCCATGCAATTGGCGGTATGGGTTCGATCACTCAAGCCATGGAAAAAGCATGCAAAGATGAAGGGGTAAAAATTTTTACATGTTCATCGGTTGATCAAGTAATTGTAGAAAATGGTGCAGCTACTGGAATCAAGCTTGAAGATGGTAGCTCAATCAGAGCTAAAAAAATAATCTCTAACCTTAATCCAAAACTGCTTTATAAAAAATTAATCTCAGAAGATGCCCTAGATTCAGAATTTAATCGAAATATGGATGGATATAAGTGTGGTTCAGGAACATTTAGAATGAATGTTGCCCTCTCTGAATTACCAGATTTTTCTGCACTTCCTGGAAAAGAAATTGCAGAGCATCACCAAAGCGGCATTGTTATTGCGCCAACTCTAGATTACATGGATAAAGCTTATATTGAGGCTAAATCTAATGGTTGGTCATCCGCCCCAATTGTTGAAATGTTAATTCCCTCAACCATGGATAATACTTTGGCTCCGAAAGGAAAACATGTTGCATCCTTATTCTGCCAACAATTTTCTCCAACCCTGCCGGATGGAAGTTCTTGGCATGATCACAGATTAGCTGCAGCAGATACTATAATAGAAACTGTTACAAAACATGCTCCAAATTTTAGAGAATCAATTCTAGGCATGATGGTCCTATCACCATTAGATTTAGAAGAAAAATTTGGTTTAATTGGTGGAGACATAATGCATGGTCAGATGTCTCTTGACCAGATATGGGCTGCTAGACCATTAATGAACTATGGAAACTACAGAGGGCCATTAAAATCACTATATATGTGTGGTTCAGGCACTCATCCTGGAGGCGGAGTAACAGGACTGCCAGGGAAAAATGCAGCCAGAGAAATCCTTAAAGATAGTTAAATTAGTTACTCAAAGGAGATGCTTCTAGTGCAGCAAAATATTCTCTTGCCTTAGCTATAACTTTTGGCGCCAACCAAACAGATGAAATTAATGTAGGTATAGCCATCAGGGCAAACGAAATATCAATAATATTAATTGCTGCCTCAATTGGGATAACGGCAAACACAACTACAAATAATATAATGACCCACTGATAAACTTTTACTCCTTTTTCTCCAAACAAGAATTGTGAACAAGCAGACCCATAAAATGAATATGTAAAAATTGTACTTGCCCCAAAGCTAACAACACATATGAATAATACTGCATAACCCAATGGCCCAAGAAGAGCGCTAAAAGCTTCTGCAGTTAAAGTAACACCTGTTGAATCTGAGCTGAGCCAAACCCCTGAAATGATGATTAATAATGCTGTAGAAGTACACATTATCAATGTATCGAAAATAGGTCCGAGCATTGCAACTAAACCTTGTTTGACTGGGTCAGATGTCTTAGCAGAGCCATGAACTAGAGTTTCGGTCCCTATTCCAGCCTCATTTGAGTGAGCTCCTCTGCGTACTCCCATGATTATTACAGCTATCACACTTCCTCCAGCTACCGCAGAACCAGTGAAAGCATCTTCAAAAATAATTTGAAATGCTGGAAAAATTGAATCAAAGTTTAGGATTAATGCAATTAATACTGAGCCAAAATATAAAACACTCATTAGCGGAACAAGCCATTCAGAAACTTTAGCAATCCTAATTAATCCGCCAAGAATAATTGCACCAGTAACTCCAGCTAAAATAACTCCAGCTATTAAGTTAAAGTTATCGAACTGAAACATTGGGAGATCACCAACAATTTGTACCAATTGATTGCTTTGAAAGCCTGGCAAAGCACCAATCAATCCAGCCGCTGCAAAAAAATATGCCAAAGGCATCATTGAGACAGGAAGTGCATTTTTGATAACATACATAGGCCCACCTCTAACAGTCCCATCTTCAGCCACATCGCGATACATGACAGATAACGTACAAGTAAAAAATTTGGTTGCTATGCCAACAATTGCAGTAAGCCACATCCAAAAAATTGTGCCTGGACCAGCTAACTGAATTGCTATAGCAACTCCAGCAATATTTCCAAGACCTATAGTTCCAGACAAGGCAGTGGTTAAAGCCTGAAAATGTGTTACTTCGCCAACATCCTCTTTTTTTGAATGTTTTCCAGCTATTAATTCAAATGCGTGCTTTAAATATTTGAATGGGGTTAGTTTAGAGTATATTAAGAAAAAAATACCTGATCCTACAAGAATGGGAACGTTCCAAGTCCACACAAACACAGCAAGATCATTAATAAAATTTTCCATATTTATATAAATTAAACTGTAAGTTCTATTTTTGTTTTCCCATAAAGAAAATCATTATTGTTTTTTCCTACAACTCTTGCAACAAAAGGCAGTTTAATTAATAAAGCAATAACCCTGCGAGCCAAGCTGCCCAACAGCGATTGATTTAACATTATTTTTGGCGGTATTGATTGTTTATATTGAATTGGCTTTACCTCTTTCATTCTATCAACTTCAATTTGCATTACAGCCTCATCAAGATCTTTTAAGTTCAATGTATCTTTTTTGAAAACAGGTACTAAATAATTTGCAGAAACAATCGCATCACGCATAGCAATATTCAACCCTTGACCGCCGACTGGAGACATAGTGTGAGCCGCATCACCTATAACCATAGCACCAGGAACAGACCATTTTTCAACACAATCTGAAACGCTATTTAAGAAGAATTGATTTGATATAAAAGATTTATTTTGTCTTAAGTGTTGGCCAAAAACTGGATCGACATGATCAGCCATTAGTTCTACCAACGCATCAATACCTTGTTCCCTTAAATCTTTAAATTGATTTTTTAAAATTACCCAGGCCATTTGCAAGTGATCATCCCAAGTCTGATAAGCAACAAGTAAATTACCTTGACCAGCATAAAAACTAGCTCCATGCCAATCTTCTAGTTTTGGAAGCTTGCACCAAACAATATCCATGGGGGTGTTGTATTCATATGCATTTAGATCACATTGTTTTCGAACAATAGAATTTCTTCCATCTGCCCCGATAACTAAATCTGCATAAATCTCTTTCTTTTCCCCTCCATCTAAAAAAACATTGGCGCCTCTAACCCTGTTATCTTTTTTAATTAAGCCCTTAACAGAGGCACCTCGGTAAAATTTGAAACAAGGGTGCTGCTGACACTCACCAACCAATGTTTCGAGAAGATCAACTTGTGAAATTGCTTTTGGGGATTTCTCACCAAAAGCATCTTTTAGGCTTATTTCTAAAATCTGTTTTTTGTTTAAGAAAAATTGAATATGACGCGGCGAATAGCTAGAAACTTGAGCTAACTTTTTATCAATGCCAAGTTGGCTTAAAGCTTCTAAGCCCGATGGCATAAGAATTTCACCCCTAAATTCTCTATCAAAGTTCTTTCTTCTTTCTATTAATGTGACTGGGATATCTCGTTGAGAAAGTATTAAACTCAAACAAGCGCCGGCTGGACCTGCTCCAATAATAATGACCTGACTCAATAGAAAACCTTTATAAAGTGAATTAAAATTATGATAGATGAATTAAAAGAATTTTTCATGAAAATCCTGAATATCTGGATCCACCAATGCATCTTTAATTTTTAACTCTTGATATAAATTTAAAGATTCTAAAGTCTTACATCTACTCAAGGCAACATAGGCTTGGCCTGTAGCAAATGCTCCCTCTCCCAAATCTACTGAGCAACTATCTAATGTTAAACCTTGAGCTTTATGAATAGTTACCGCCCAACCAAGCTTTAATGGAAATTGCTTAAAAGAAGAAACGATCTCTTCTTCCATTTCGTCATTGTAATCATCATAGACATATTTAACTTTATTCCACTCTTCTCTTTTAACTTTAAAAACATCTTTACCAACTTTCACTTTTATAACTTTTTTATTTTTATCAGAGGAATCAATCACCACTCCAATTGTTCCATTAACCCATCGCCCATCTGGATCATTTTTTATAAACATAACCTTTGCATCTTCTTTAACTCGAAGTTCTCTTGGGGCAGGCAAATCATTTTCATTGAATTCACCTTGCTCTTTTGATTTAGCAGTCGTTGCAGGGCCCTTGATTAAATTCAACATCTCTTCATTAATTTGCTCAGCTCGATACTTTCGAGAAGTAATAATTAATGAAGACTCTGTATCAAATTCAGGATTATGGCAGGACTTGTTAATTTTATTTATCGAGCTTTCTAGATTTTTTCCAAGGCGAACATTGTTGAGTAATGCATAAAATTCTTTATCGTCTTGCTGCCTAAATGAATTAGTTAGCTCAAAGAAAGAAGGTTCTTCGATGGCTTGAAAATTATGTGCACTAAAAAAATATACAGAATCATATTTTTCAAAAATTGCTGTTTCTTCATGATCTTTTACTACTGGAGGTAACTGATATAAATCACCGCAAGCAAACACATGTATTCCTCCAAATGGCTTAGATGAATTACGATGTATTTGTAAGGTTTCAGAAATAGCATCTAGCATGGGCGCCCTAACCATTGAAATTTCGTCAATGACTAAGAGTTCAAGGTTTTTTAGTAATTTTTTAAATCTTGGATCTTTAGATTCTTGTATAACTGGGAAAGTATCAAAACCAATTCTAAATGCTGAATTAATTGTGCTGCCTCCTATATTTAATGCAGCTACTCCAGTAGGTGCAACCACCATTTTTTTTAATAAACATTCATCTTTAACCCTCTCAATTAATGTTGTTTTTCCGGTTCCAGCTGCTCCAGTGAGATAGATAAAATGTTGTGAATCATCTTCTAGTAATTCGAGAATATCCTCTAAAGTATTATCAAATGCAGACACTGGATTCTCTGAATTTGATAGGGCCATGGAATTAAAATATAGAAGAAATTTATAATTAAATTTTAACAGTTACCATATAGATCATGGAGATTATAATAAAAAAACATGGAAGATTTTACACATAGAGTAGCAACACCTGATGATATACCAACCATCGAACAATTAATGGAATTATCTATTAAGAAACTCTTAGGCCCGCTGCTAACAGCTGACCAGTTAGAAGCCTCATTTGACAGTATGGGACTAGATAACCAACTTATAAAAGATAAGGCCTACTTTATGATCTTTAATGATGAAACCTTTGTAGGCTGCGGTGGTTGGAGCAACAGAGAAACTTTATTTGGTGGAAATCATACTCCTAACAGAGATGATAAATTTCTTAACCCAGATACTGACTCAGCTCGTATTCGAGCTATGTATACTCATCCCGATTGGACAAGAAAAGGTATTGGTACTCTTGTCATAAATTTAGCAGAAGAGGCTGCAAGAAACCTGGGTTTTAAGAAGTGTGAATTAATGGCTACCCAATCAGGGTTACTGCTCTACAAGACCCAAGGCTATCAACCAATTGAAAATGTTCTATATGAGACAAAGTCAGGAAAAACGGTTCCAATGGTTCGCATGGAGAAAGAAATCTAAAACTGGCGGAGAGTGAGGGATTCGAACCCTCGATACAGTTGCCCGTATACCTCCTTAGCAGGGAGGCGCTTTCGACCACTCAGCCAACTCTCCGATTTTGGACAAGAATTATAACGCTTTAAAATAAGAAAATAATACTATCTATTGAATTCAATTTGATGGCCAATAGGCAGACTATTCTTTAGCATCCCGTCTTGATAAACAATCTCTCCGTTGATAATGGTATACCTTACTGCGCCAGGAAAAGTGTAATCTAAAAATGGTGACCAACTGCAGTAATATAAAATATTCTCTTTTGTTACCAAAGTTTCTGATCCTAAATCTACTATAGCCAAATCAGCATAGGTGCCCTCTCGGATATAACCTCTATCTTTTATCTGAAAACGTTCGGCAATGTTGTGACTTGTTTTTTGAACAATTTGTTCTAGGGAAAAGATTCCTTTTGAATAAAAGTCTAATAGTACAAGCAAAGAGTGTTGATTAAGAGGTAGGCCACTTGGAGCTTTGAGGTATGGCTGTTGTTTTTCTTCCCATGTATGTGGCGCATGATCTGTAGCTATTATGTCAATCTTATTCTTTTGGACAGCTTTAACTAATGCCAAGCGATCTTGCTCGGTTTTAATACTAGGATTACATTTAATTTGATTACCATGGGTTTTATATGCTGCTTCACTAAAAAATAAGTGATGAACACAAACCTCACCGGTAATTTTTTTACCAGCGATATCGCCCTCGGTTAATAGTTTCATTTCATCCGCAGTGGTCAGATGAAGAATATGGAGATTTGAGCCATGCTTTGTTGCTAAATCATATGCAAGTTGCGAAGATTTTAAGCAAGATTCTGCATTTCTAATTCTAGGATGAAATGTTACATCGATATCTTCACCATACTTAGCAATAATAGCCTTCTCATTTTCAATAATGGTTGGCGTGTCTTCACAATGGGTAACAATATTGACAGGCGCTTCTCTAAAAATTGCCTCAAGGGTATCGTGATCATCTACTAACATATCTCCAGTGGAGGCTCCCATAAAAACTTTTAAACCACATGCGAGCGTGTTATCCAATTGTTTAATTTCATCAATATTAGAATTACTGGCGCCAAGATAAAAAGAGTAGTTGGCATGGGATTTAGTGGTAGCTAGATCAAACTTAGCCTGCAAATTCTTTCTATCAGTTGTCGTTGGATTAACATTAGGCATTTCGAAATAACTCGTTACACCTCCAGCTAAACCAGCTCTGCTTTCTGATTGAATATTTCCTTTATGCGTAAAACCAGGCTCTCTGAAGTGAACCTGATCATCAATTAAACCTGGCAATACATGTTTACCCTTAAGATCTAAAGTTTTTTTGGATTCAACATCTATCGAAGATGCAATTTTTTCAATTCGCTCTCCTTTAATAGCTATATCAGATTCATTGATTTGACCTTCGTTAACAAGAGTTCCATTTTTTAAAACTAAATCGTACATTAAGTACCTAAGTTAAATGCTTCATGCAGAGTTTTAACTGCATCCTCAAGCTGATCCCCTGAAATAACAATTGTAATTTTAATCTCTGAGGTGCTGATCATTTGAATATTAATTCCAGCATCAGCCAAAGCCTTGAATGCGGTGCTTGCAATTCCTGCATGTGAACGCATCCCAACACCCACCAAAGAAACTTTTCCTATACCTTCGTCAATGATTAACTCATCATATGAAATCCCTTGCATTTTTTCTTTTAAGACAGATTCAACCACAGTCCTATCACTAGTCCCAACTGTGAATGTAAAATCTGTTTTTCCTAATACACTTACATTTTGCACAATAACGTCAACCTCAATACCCTCAGCACTGACTGGACTTAAGATGCCCGAGGCAATACCTGGAGTATCAACTACTCCGTGCAATGTAAATTTAGTTTGGTCTTGCTGAGAGGCTATACCTTTAATAACGGCTTCTTCCATTCCCTCTTCCTCCTGTAAAATGAGTGTTCCTGAGCCTGGTTCAAAACTTGATAAAACTCTGACTAAAACTTTATATTTGTTTGCGAACTCAACAGCGCGTATTTGCATAACCTTAGCACCCTGACCTGCTAACTCCAACATTTCCTCCATGCTGATAGAATCAAGTTTTTTTGCATTGGGAACAATGCTTGGATCTGTTGTATATATTCCATCAACATCCGTATAAATATCACAGCGTTTAGCTTTTATCGAGGCTGCAATTGCTACTGCAGTGGTATCACTGCCGCCTCTTCCCATTGTAGTTCTATCCCCTTCATTAGTGACCCCCTGAAAACCAGTAATGATTGGGACATAACCATCTTCAATTGTTTTGAAAATAATATCTCTATTAAGATCAAGAATCTTAGCGCGTGAAAAATTAGAAGTAGTTTTCATCCCCACTTGAGCTGCAGAAAGTGATTTGGACTTTAAACCTAATTGATTTAAAGCAATTGCAAGTAATGATGCGCTAACCTCTTCTCCAGTTGAAACCAATGCATCAAATTCTCTTTTATTTGGTTCAGAGCCAAAGGATTGAGCTAGCTCAATCAGACGATTAGTTTCTCCACTCATAGCTGAGACCACAACAACTGGTGACGCTTCATCGCAAGCTGTTTTAATTAAATTTGCAACAGCAGATATCCTGTCAGTTGAACCAACAGAAGTGCCGCCAAATTTTAATACTATGGTTTCCATTATTAAAAAGCTTATAGATTAAGCGAGGGATTGTACGATATCAGGAATAGAATTAACAAATTCTTCATAATTATTAGATTCGCCCGCACCTTGAGCGAAATCTTTACGGCCACCGCCTTTGCCATTAATTGATTTCGCAACTGCTTGAATAACATCATTTGCACTAAGTGATTTCTGAATGTCATTGGTAACTCCGCAAACCATCACTACCTTAAAATCATGATGACTAAGAATTAAAACACATTTTTGAGATTGATCTTTTTTTGACTGATCAACCAATTGTCTTAAATCTTGAATATTTTTGGTATCTGCTTGAATTACAGCTAAGTCAAAGTCATTAATCTTATATATCATTTCCTTAACATCAACTGAAGATTTACCTTTTGTCTTGCCTCCCTTTTTTAAGGATTTGTTTTCTTTAATTAAATCCTTAACCTTTGAGCTAACTTGCGGAGCTCCAACATTTAATATTCCTTGAACATCTTGGAGCTGATTACGAATTTCAAGTATTAATTCAACTGCTCTAGAGCCAGTAACAGCCTCAATCCTTCTGACTCCAGAGGAAATACTGGATTCATTTAAAATTATAAACATGCCAATATCGCCTGTTTTAGCTACATGGGTTCCGCCACAAAGCTCTACAGAAAAATCATCACTCATAGATAAAACTCTGACCTCATCATCATATTTTTCTCCAAACATAGCTTCTGCACCAGATGCCACAGCATCATCAAGATGCATTAATTCAGTTTTTACTTCAGCATTATTCAAGATATGTTGATTAACCATTAACTCTATTTCCTTGATTTCATTCTTAGTCACAGCTTTGGGATGTGAGAAATCAAAGCGCAGTTTTTCGGAATCAACAAGTGAGCCCTTTTGCTCAACATGATCTCCAAGAATATGTTTCAAAGCAGCATGCATTAAATGAGTTGCAGAATGATTAGACGATGCAGCACTTCTTGTGGTTAACTCAACTGAAAGTTTCAAAGTATCATTTAGCTTAATTGAACCTTTCTGAATATTAATTTTATGCAAGAAGATATTACCTTTTTTAATACAATCTAAAACTTGCCCATGCCCTTTTGAGCTAGAAAAATGCCCTTGATCTCCTACCTGACCACCTGATTCTGCATAAAAAGGTGTTTTGTCTAAAGCGAGAAAATAATCTTTTCCTGAGCTGACAGAATCTACTTTATGATCATCATGCCATAGACCTAAAACTTTTCCCTCTGCGTTTAATCGGTCGTAACCTAGAAATTGGGTTTCTTCAATAGAGGATATATCTAATTGAGCGCCTTTAAATTTACTTGCAGATTTTGAATTTTGTACTTGCTCTTCCATGCATTTATTAAAACCTTCTTCATCAAGCTCAAGATCTTGTTCACGAGCAATATCTGCCGTTAAATCAAATGGAAACCCGAAGGTGTCATGGAGCTTAAAAATAACGTCTCCAGGAATAACCTTTGAATTCATCTGAGATATTTCTTTTTCTAAGATTTCAATTCCTTTATCTAAAGTTTCAAGAAATTTATTTTCTTCATCATGAATTGTTTTCTCTATTAGTTTTTGGTTGGTTACCAGTATTGGAAATGCTGATTTCATCTCTTTCACTAATGGTGTAACCAATTTATGCATAAATGGCTTCTTAGCACCAAGTTTATATCCGTGCCTAACTGCTCGTCGCATTATCCTTCGAAGTACATAACCTCGACCTTCATTGGTAGGGGTTATACCATCGGCAATTAAAAAAGAAACACTTCTAATATGATCTGCAATGACTTTATGAGATATCTCCCCAGGCGATTTAATTGATTTTTCAGATGCTTTTATTAAATTAAGGAAAAGATCTGTTTCGTAATTTGAATTAACGCCTTGCAGTACTGCTGCTACACGCTCTAAACCCATTCCGGTATCCACAGAAGGTTTAGGTAATGGTGTTAATTCTCCAGTAGCATCTCTATTAAACTGCATGAAGACTAAATTCCAAATTTCTACAAATCTATCTCCATCATCTCCGGGTGATCCAGGGGGAGTACCTTCATATTGATCGCCATGATCATAATAAATTTCTGAGCAGGGCCCACAAGGTCCGGTATCGCCCATTGACCAAAAATTATCTTCCTCATTTAGTCGAACAATTCGTTCTGGAGCAATACCAATTTTTGATGACCATATTTCTGCAGCTTCATCATCTTCCCTAAAAACAGAAATCCACAATTTTTCTTTTTCCAAACCAAGCTCATTGATTAGAAAGTTCCATGCAAGTTCAATCGCATCCTCTTTAAAATAATCTCCAAAACTAAAATTACCCAACATTTCAAAGAATGTATGGTGTCTAAGGGTGTAACCTACATTTTCTAAATCATTATGTTTTCCGCCTGCGCGAATACAACGCTGAGTAGTTGCAGCCCTTTTGTAAGGACGTTTTTCGGAACCTAAAAAAACATCTTTAAATTGAACCATCCCAGAATTTGTAAACAATAACGTATCATCATTTGCAGGGATCAAGGAACTAGAATCAACCACTTCATGATTGTGTTTTTTGAAGTACTTTAAAAACTTAGCTCTTAGTTCACTTGTTAACATTGCTAAAGGCTTCCTCTAAAAAATTAGACATTGCGATCCATGAACGCATATCACTATCATGATTATAAACTGTTCCCATTTCAATATCGTTAGCTGCAGGGTTGGTAAATGCATGAAAAGTATTGCTGTAACTTATAAACTGCCAATCAGCTTCTGATTCCGTCATTTCATGCTGCAAAGCAAGTATTTGTTCAGATGAAACCATAGGGTCTTTATCACCATGTAAAATTAATAGTTTTGTATTTACTTTCTTAAATGGTTCATCAGATTGATTTAATAATCCATGGAAGCTAACACATCCAGCAAGCTTGTATCCTGAGCGAGCTAGCTCTATAGCAGCAAGGCCTCCAAAACAAAATCCAATCAAAGCTATCTTTGATGCATCAACACCATCAATAGTCTTGCCAAACTCAACTGCACTAATCAAACGTTGACGAAATAATCTCCTATCTTTCACAAATGGTTCTATTAAAGCTGTATTTTCCTCAACACTTTGACCATTAATGCCGCCACCAAAAATATCAATTGATAATGCAGCATACCCAAGATCATTCAGAGCACTGACTTTCTTATCTTCAAATTCTGATCTACCTTTCCAGGTATGCGCTACTAGAATTAAAGGCAATGACTCTGATGCCTCTGGAATTGAAAAAAAACCCTTGCACTCCAATGAGCCATCAAAATAAGTTACATTTTTACCTAACATGTTACTCACCTAATATTGCCTTAAATCTTTTATAGTTTTCAATATAATGATGAGCATTCAATAAAGGAATTCCTTGTTCTTCTGATGTTAGCTCTCTTTTAATTTTAGCTGGTATACCCAAAACCATTGAACCATCAGGGACTTCCATTCTCTCTGTAATTAACGCTTTTGCACCAATTATGCAATTTTTGCCAATTTTAGCTCCATTTAAGATCACTGAACCTATACCAATCAGTGTTCCATCACCTATCTCACACCCATGCAACATTGCCATATGTCCAACAGTAACAAACTTGCCAATCCTGCATTCAAATCCTGGATCAGTGTGAATTACAGAATTATCTTGTATGTTTGTTCCCTCACCTAAAATAATTGGTTCGTTATCCCCTCTTACGGTACAGTGGAACCAGATACTTGTATCTTTAGCCATCTGAACATCTCCAATGACTGTTGCATCTGGAGCTATCCAAAAATCATCATTCTCAGTACTTAAACTTTTATTATCAATATCAAAGATCATTTAAGATTATCCCTCCAGTATCTCTATATTCGCATCAAAACATACATTTAAAAAGTTTACTGTGATCATTGCAGTCAACCCCCAAATCTTTTGATTTTTTATATTCCAGGTTGGCACTTGCCAAACGTCGTCCTGTCTTTCAATTCTTTCTCTTTGAATATTATTTGGATCTAGAAGAAAGTCTAATGGAACTGTAAAAATCTCTTGAATCTCTTCATTGGGTTTAAAAGTTTGAGGTTGATCAATCGAAGCTACAAAAGGATTTACCTCAACCTTATGACGAGAGATTAAATAATTTAATTTACCAAGTTCTGTTACATCTTCACTCTTTAATCCCATCTCTTCATTTGATTCTCTTAAAGCCGTCCCAAAAAGGTTTAGGTCAGTTTTTTCAGCTTTGCCTCCAGGAAAACTAACTTCACCAGAATGTGTAGAAAGATGGCTTGAACGCTGAGTATAAATTAGCTCAGGAGATCCAATAAATTTACCATAATTCAAAATAGCTATTAAAACTGAAGCTTGGGGCCTGCCACTTGGCTTTTCAGAATTATTCAAATTTAGTTTATACTTTATCTCTTCAATCATTGCGTAAGTTTAACTTCTTACGACATTTAATTCTCTAAGAAAGGAGCACTTTTGAGATATTGTTCAAAATGCGGAAGCGATCAAATTGATTTTAAAGTTCCAGTAGACGACAATTTAAAGCGATATACCTGTTCTGCTTGTGATTCAATTTTTTATACTAACCCAAATTTGGTTGTTGGAACCCTATGCATCAAAGATGAACAGGTTCTTTTATGCAAAAGGAGCATAGAGCCACGTTTTGGTTTGTGGACATTACCAGCTGGTTTCATGGAAAATGCAGAAACTCTAAAGGAGGGAGCATTAAGAGAAACAAAAGAAGAGACTCAAGCCACTCCAGAAATCATAGCTCCATACACTGCTTTTAGCTTGACTCATATTAGTCAAGTGCACTTTTTTTATTTGGCTGATTTGAAGAATGAAAAGTTTGGTCCAACCATAGAAAGTTCTGACGTTAAACTATTTACTAAAGATAAAATACCTTGGAATGAAATTGCATTTCCAACTGTCACAAAAACATTAAAATACTATTTTAATGACTTGGATAAAGGCGAATTTCCTTTCAGAGAGGAAGCATTGAAGCTTTGGTAAGTATAGTAAAAAATTTTACGATTCTTGAGTAAATTTATATGCATTTAAGAAAATTTGCATCCATGGAGAATACTCTTTCCATTTAGATGATTTCCAGGATAGCTGCTGAGATTTAAAAACTCTTTCTGGATGAGGCATCATGATAGTTACCCTTCCATCTCTAGAAGTAAGGCCTGTAATACCTTCAGGCGATCCATTGGGATTAGTTGGGTATGAGGAAGCCAATGCTCCCTTGTTATCAGTGAATTGCACAGCTATTTGATTATTCGCTAAAAGGTTATTTAACGCACCTTCTCTAAATGAAGCGCGACCCTCTCCATGAGCAACAGCCACAGGGATTTGCCACCCATCCATTCCATGTAATAAGACTGACTGAGATTTGGCAATAGTAATTTGGGATAAACGTGCTTCAAATTGATCAGATTCGTTCCATAGGAACTCTGGCCAATCTTCAGCACCCGGAATTAAATTTTTTAAATTTGATAACATCTGACAACCGTTGCAGACGCCAAAGGTAAATGTTTCAGGTCGATTAAAAAAATACTCAAAAGCATCTCGAACATCGTTGTTATAGCTAATACTAGATGACCAACCGCCTCCGGCACCCAGAACATCGCCATAAGAAAAACCACCACAAGCTGCCAAACCCTGATATTCAGAAAGTAACTTAGGGTTATCAAGAATATCTTGCATGTGGACATCTGAGGCTTCAAATCCAGCTAAAATAAAAGCTGCTGCCATTTCATTTTGCCCATTAACTCCTTGCTCTCTAAAAATTGCCACTTTGGGCTTTGAGTTCTTATTAAATGCTGGTAATTTTGCCGAGAATTTAAAGTTATCTATAGCAACTAAACCTTGATCATCAAACCTTTCAATTAAATCATGTTCTTCTTTTGCTGAAACTGGATTATCTCTAGAAGATTTAATTTTGAAGGAAGTTTCACTCCAAATCTTTTCTAAGCTCACTACTGATTCAGCAAACTCTACTTGGCCATTTAAAGAAATTGAAATCTGGGAATCTGATGTTTGAGATGCGCACTTGCGATATTCAATATTTTTTTCAGTCAGGAATTTTAATGCCTCATCTTCAAATTCATTATGTAACTGAACCACGGCCCCAGCTTCTTCAGCAAATAGATATTGAAAAACACTTTCTGTGTGAGATCCTTCAGGAAGGAAAACCTCCATACCAATTTTATTTGTGAATGCTAATTCTGTAATAGCAGTAAATAATCCACCATCAGAAATATCATGCAAAGCAACGATCCAGCCTCGCTGAATGAGTCCTTGAATTGAATTAAATAAAATTTTAAATAATTCAAGATCAACAATATCTGGCACTTCCTGAATATTAGAAGAGGTTACTTCCTCAAAAATAGAGCCACCTAGTCTAGATTTTTTATCCAAAGATAGATGATATAAATCTTTTGAGCCCTGTTCATTAAATTCAGTGGTTATTGCCAATGATACATCTTCTATTGGTGCCATTGCTGTAATTACTCCAGATAAAGGGCTTTTGACCTCAAATTCTATGTCACCTTCATCCCATCTTGTTCTCATCGATAAAGAATCTTTACCAACAGGTATAGCAATTCCAAGCTCAACACACATATTTGATAGGGCTTCAACTCCTAGTCTCAAAGCATAATCATCTTCCTCTTCTCCGCATGCTGCCATCCAATTTGCTGAAAGTCTTACAAGATCTAGGCTTTGAACCGGAGCAGATACTAAGTTCATTAGTGCCTCATTCAAAGCCATTCGCAAAGATGCTGCCGGGTCTTTAATTGCAATAGTAGGTTTTTCTCCAATTGATAAAACATCTCCTTCATTTGTTAGAAAGGATTTAGTAGACATTGCATAATTTGAAGTTGGAACTTGGTATCTTCCCACAAACTGATCTCGAGCAACCAGACCCCCAACAGTCCTATCACCAATAGTAATTAAAAAAGATTTAGAAGCCACTGAGGGGTGTGAAAGCACCCTATGAATCACTTCTGATAGATCTAAATCATAATTAGAAAAATCATTCGTGCTATTTATCTTTGGATTATGAAGCTCCATATTTGAAATTGGTAAATCACCGAATAACATTGATAGAGGAACTTTGACTGGATACTCATCTCTTTCAGGATCATAGACTTCTATAGCATACGAAGAAGTAGTTTGACCCACAAAAGCAACAGGACATCGTTCGCGTCGACAAATTTTTTCAAAGATATCTCTGTTAGATTTTTTAATTGCAAGGACATAACGTTCTTGAGATTCATTAGACCAAACCTCCATGGGTGAAAGACTTGCGTCAGCAACGGGGATAAGACTTAAGTCTATGGCAACTCCTAGATTGCAATCTTTAGCTAATTCAGGAATTGCATTCGAAAGTCCCCCAGCGCCAACGTCATGAATAAACTCAATAAGATTTGGAGATTCAAATGCGCATTGATTGATTACTTCTTGACATCTTCTTTCCATTTCAGCGTTTTCTCTTTGAACAGAGGCAAAATCAAGATCTTCATCACTTTCCCCTGATGACATAGATGATGCTGCTCCACCACCCAACCCTATCAACATAGAAGGTCCACCCAGAACAACCACTAAATCATCAACATCTATAGGTTTTTTGATACTATTTCTATCTTTAACCTCTCCAATTCCTCCTGCCAGCATGATTGGTTTATGGTATCCATAAGCCCGATCATTAATAAATGATTGCTCAAAGACTCTAAAATAACCAACAGTGCTGGGCCTTCCAAACTCATTATTAAATGCTGCCGCGCCAATTGGTCCTTCAGTCATAATTTGCAAAGGTGAAGCAATTCTTGAAGGTTTATGTGGAGCAGATTCCCAAGCACGGGGAAAATTTTCTAATCGTAGATTGGAAACATTAAAACCTACCAATCCCATTTTAGGCTTTGCCCCAGAACCTGTTGCTCCTTCATCTCTTATTTCTCCACCAGAACCAGTTGCCGCACCTGGAAAAGGAGAAATAGCCGTAGGATGATTATGAGTTTCAACTTTTAGAGTTGAATTTATTTTCTCAGCAGAAAAGTTATAACTATTTTTCAAGTTTCTATTCAAAGTCATAACTTCAGGGCCCGAAATAACAGCAGCGTTATCTTTGTAAGCTGAAATCAGATCTGGTTTATCCCCTTTACTAGTTTTTTTAATTAGATCAAATAGAGATTCTTCTTGGGTCACAGACTCTATTACCCATGCAGCATTAAATATTTTATGCCTACAATGCTCAGAGTTTGCTTGAGCAAACATCATAAGCTCTGCATCAGTAGGATTGCGTCGAGCTGAAGAGTAAAAACAATCTAAATAATCAATTTCATCTTCAGACAATGCTAATCCTAAATCTTGATTCGCTTTAACTAAAGAATCTTTAGCTGACTTTGAAATATCGTAATACATTAAAGGTTTTCTTTGGGGCGGGGAACTAAGATGGGCTATATCTTCAGCATTAAAAAAAACTTCTTGAGTCATACGATCAAATAAACATGACAAATCCAAATCAGCTGTCTTAATATTTTTATTAATAAAAAAACCAAAATATTTTTCAATGCTATGCACGCCTTCAATGCCAACATTGAAAATTATTTCACTAGTTTTAGATGCCCATGGGCTAATAGTTCCAGGTCTTGGACCAACAAAAAAATTGGGTAAATTGGAGGTTTCTTGAGAATTTAATAGTTCGAATAATTTTGAATGGTCAAAAAAATCTTTAGTTATATTAAGTGAGTAAAATTCAAGACTGCTCAATTCAATAAGTTTTTCATCATTAATTAAATTAAATTCTGAATTGAGAGATGAAATTTTAGACGGCGAAAAACTTGGGGGACCTTGAAGCAGCAAATTAAGATTTTTTGACACTAGCCCTCTAGTAAAATATTGTAATAATTAATTATAAGGATGTTTAAAATTAAAAGAATAAAAATAATGCAATTCCTTCCAAAAAACTTAATTATTTTCATCCTATTTTTTGGTTTATTCAGTTGCACAAAAGAACCAATAGATACACCAGTTTCAGTTTACTGCAATATTATTAACGAAAAATTATATTCTTTCTCTCGACTAAGTAATTTTGAGAAAAAGAAATTTGATGAATTAAAAAAATCAAGATTTTTAAAATACAAAGATAATTTTGTAGAAGCTGCTCAAATATTTAACATTGAATGGGAGCTTTTAGCTGCAGTTGCTTTCCAAGAATCCCAATGGAATCCAAAAGCACGCTCAGCTACTCAGGTAAAAGGCATGATGATGTTAACCCTGCCTACTGCTGCTTCTGTTGGTGTAACAAATCGACTTGATCCTATCCAAAGTATATATGGAGGTGCTCAATATCTATCCGACCTAAAAGAAAGCACAAACCATGGAACCTCTTCAGGTGATAAAATTGCGTTTGTTTTAGCTTCCTACAATCTTGGCATTACTAATATCAACAATGCTATTGCCGCTATTAATAAAAAGACAACAGAAATAACTTGGCTTGATTTAGAGGAACATTTGCTTAATTTAAAAACTTCAATGGATTTTGAAAATTATTCTAGAGGGCAACAAACTGTCGATTTTGTAGAAAGAGTTAGGGATTATTACTATCTACTACTAGCTCAAAATTGCAGTAAGGACTAAGCTCAAGAATTAAGAAGCTGCCAGTTCAAATTTTTAATTTGATCTCGACAAAATGCTGCTTTCTCATACTCAGTTTCCCTTGCATAAATATACATCTGCTCTTCAAGCTTAACAATTGAACTAGAGATCTTCTCTGGTGTTTCATTATCAATTTTAAAAGGCAGCTCTCTTTCAAAATGTTGAGGTTTTGTTTTCTTTGACTGCTTTGTGACTCTTGCACCTTCCATTATATCTTTGATATCTTTCACAATAGATTTTGGCGTGATTTTATTATCTTTATTGAACTGTGCTTGGATTTTTCTTCTTCTAGACATTTCATCCATAGCCCTTTGCATGGAGCCTGTAATCTTGTCTGCATAAAGAATTGCTTTGCCACGAAGATTTCTTGCAGCCCGTCCTACGGTCTGAATTAGAGTAACTTCTGATCGTAAAAACCCTTCCTTATCAGCATCTAATATTGCTACCAAACTTACTTCTGGGATATCTAGCCCTTCTCTAAGTAAATTAATGCCTACCAAGACATCAAAATGACCCAATCTTAAATCTCTAATAATTTCAGTTCTTTCAACAGTATCAACATCAGAATGCATGTACCTTGTTCTAATTCCATTTTCTTCTAAATAATCTGTTAAATCTTCAGCCATGCGTTTTGTGAGGGTAGTTATCAAAACTCTTTCTTTCAAAGCCGCTCTCTCATTGCATTCACCAATCACATCATCAATTTGAGAGGTTGCCGGTCTAATTTCTACTTCTGGATCAATTAGACCTGTTGGTCTAACCAATAATTCAGCTATATTGTCACAATGCTCTAACTCGTATTTACCTGGAGTGGCTGAAACATAAATTTTTTGTGGTGTAACTTCCTCCCATTCTTCAAATCTTAATGGGCGGTTGTCTAGAGCAGAAGGCAGTCTGAAGCCATACTCTACCAAAGTTTCTTTCCTTGAACGATCTCCTTTATACATTCCTCCTATTTGGGGAACGGAAACATGAGATTCATCCATAAAAACTATTGCATTTTTTGGCAAGTAATCAAAAAGACATGGAGGGGGCTCACCCGAAGCTCGACCTGAAAGGTAACGGGAATAATTCTCAATACCTTGACAATAGCCAAGCTCCTGCATCATTTCTAAATCATAAGTTGTTCTCTCTTGCAGCCTCTGGGCTTCAACCAACTTATCATTATCTTTCAAGAATTTAACTCTTTCTTTTAATTCTTCTCTTACTGTTTTTAAACAATCTAAAACTGTCTCTTTAGGCGTCACATAATGTGTTTTTGGATAAATAGTTGCTCGAGGAGTTTCGCTGATTACCTCACCAGTTAATGGATCTATCCACAGTAAACGCTCAACCTCATCTCCAAATAATTCAATCCTTAATGCATTCCTTTCGGAGTCAGCTGGATAAATATCAATCACATCTCCTCGTACTCTGAAAGTTGCTCGTCTAAAATCTATATCATTACGAGTGTATTGCATTGATGATAGACGGCGAAGAATAGTTCTTTGGTCAATCGTTTCACCTCTATCTAAATGTAAAATCATATTGAGATAAGATTCTGGGGCACCCAGTCCATATATGGCTGAAACAGTTGCAACAACAATTGTGTCATTTCTCTCAAGTAATGCTTTGGTTGCAGAAAGCCGCATCTGTTCAATGTGTTCATTCACAGATGCATCTTTTGCAATGTAAGTATCTGAAGTAGGTACGTAAGCCTCAGGCTGATAGTAATCATAGTAAGAAACAAAATATTCAACAGAGTTTTTTGGAAAAAAATCTTTTAATTCTCCATACAATTGGGCAGCTAATGTTTTGTTAGGAGCCATAACCACAGCTGGTCTTTGAGTTGATTCAATAATTTTGGCCATGGTATAAGTCTTGCCTGAACCGGTAACACCAAGCAAAACTTGATGCAACAAACCATCATTTAAACCATGAACAAGTTTTTCTATTGCTGTTGGCTGACTTCCAGCAGGTTCAAATGAAGATGTAACGGTTAAATTATTTGTCATTATCCTGTTTTACTTTATGAATTTTAATTTATAATTCTCATCTTGTTCCCTGATAGCTCAGCGGTAGAGCAGTTGACTGTTAATCAATTGGTCCGT
>CAYUHD010000011.1:0-29625 GCA_964444385.1 uncultured Gammaproteobacteria bacterium | reverse complement strand
TGAGGTCCATCCACTAAATTCTTTGAAAATTTTCTGTTAGACATAATTAAACTGTCGAATAACGTAATGCGGCATTAAGAAGTCTACCAGTATAGTCTTCTTCGGGGTTTGAGAAAACTTGTTTAGCTGGTCCAGACTCAACTATGAGTCCATTTTGCATAACAAATATATAATCCGACATTGATCGAACCACCTTTAAGTCATGACTAATAAACAAAAATGTTAATTCAAACTCTGTCTGAATATTTTTTAATAATTCAATGACCTGGATTTGAATGGATCTATCTAATGCTGAAGTAGGCTCATCTAAGATCATAAATGCGGGGTTTAAAATCAGCGATCTTGCGATTGCAATTCTCTGTCTTTGTCCGCCGGAAAATTCATGAGGGTACTTAAACCTATCATCTGGATTAATCTCAACAGCATTTAAGCAATCTGTGATGCGTTCATTTTTCTGTCTTTTATTTAAGTCAAAATGCACATCTAGTCCCTCCCCGACTATCTCTCCTACAGTCATTCGAGGTGAGAGTGAACCATAAGGATCTTGAAAAACAATTTGAATATCTTTTTTTATAAACTTTAATTCTTTCGAACTTAATTGATCAATGTCTCGACCGTCATAAAGCACTGATCCCTGATAATCAATTAGTCCAGCTAAAGCTTTACCAAGAGTTGATTTGCCCGATCCAGATTCTCCAACCAATCCAATCGTTGATTTTCTTGGAATAGAAAAGTTCACATCTTTAACTGCATGAAAGAAGTTTTTTTTAAAAAATATTTTATTTGGCAAAGGATAAAAAATATTTAAATCCTTGACAGAAATAAGAGGGGGAGCTTCTGCAGCCAATGCATCATCCTTGGCTGATGGCTCAGAATTAATTAATTTTTTTGTGTATGAATGCTGTGGATTTAAAAATACTGATTTAGTATCTCCCTGCTCAACAACCATGCCTTTTTGCATTACTGTAATAGTGTCAGAGAACTTTTCAATCAAACCTAAATCATGAGTGATGAATAATATGGACATTCCAACTTCATCTTTTAGCTTTGTCATTAAATCAAGTATCTGAGCCTGAATTGTTACATCCAATGCTGTTGTTGGCTCATCAGCAATTAACAATTTAGGTTTATTAGCTAAAGCCATCGCAATCATAATTCTTTGCCG
Source organism: uncultured Gammaproteobacteria bacterium (assembly GCA_964444385.1). GTDB lineage: Bacteria > Pseudomonadota > Gammaproteobacteria > Magnimaribacterales > D2472 > D2472. The sequence goes on along the minus strand of CAYUHD010000011.1, from coordinate 28,460 downwards.
CTGACCACCCGAAAGCTCATGAGGATAAGAAGCAAACCTTCTATCAACCTCCGGAATCTCTACCAGATTCATTAGATTCTTTGCCTCCAAAACAGCGTCAGATTTAGATTGTGTTTTATGTAATTGAATAGATTCAACAATTTGATCTCCAACTCTATGGTATGGATTTAATGAAGTCATGGGTTCTTGAAAAATCATTGAGATTTGATTTCCTCTAATTTTTCTTAGAGAGGTTTTATCAGCGCTAAGGATTTCCTCTCCATCAAATATAATTGATGATTCATCACTATAAGAAGCCTTGGGCTCTGGAAGCAATCTCATGATAGACATGGCTGTTACAGATTTGCCTGATCCAGATTCTCCCACTAGGCCAACTATCTGATTTTCTTCAATTAATAAATTTAAATCCTTCACCGCAGAAAACTCAGATTTTCTAACTTGAAAATTTATAGATAGATTAGAAATTTTAAGTAATGGTTTCATTTCTTTAGAAAGTTTTTATATATCTTAAGTAAATCTTTTGTTGCATCTTTAGCAGCTTTTAAAGACGTCATATTAACAAAACCATGAATAAGATGGGGATAATGGATTTGCTCAACTTCATTTCCAGCATCATGAAGAAGTCTTGCATATTCTTCTCCCTCATCACTTAATGGATCAAAACCCGCAGTAATGATTAAAGTTTTGGGCAGACTGACTTTTGGATTAATGGTTAAATTAAATACGGGATCTTCAAGGTTCTCGCTAGAATCCATTAGCTGATCCCAAAACCAAACCATTGCTTTGTGACTTAAAAAAAATCCTTCTGCAAAATCAATTTGAGATTTAGAGTTGCACAAAGGGTCTGTCATTGGGTATATGAGGCATTGTGATAGAGGTAATTCTAAATTATTAACACCTCTATATGTTGATAGAGATGCGGCTAAGTGAGCTCCAGCGCTATCACCACAAATACTAATTTCTCCAATGGGTAAGTTCAATTTATCTCCCAGCCATTCTATAGCTCGATTTGAATCTAGTACTGAGGAAGGAAATTTATTTTCGGGAGATAGCCTATACTCAAGCGAAAAAATTTTTACTCCCATCTCGGCTGAAAAAAATTGCAACCATGGATCATGGGTCTCAATACTGCCAAGGACATATCCCCCACCATGGAAATATAAAATTGGTGAGCTTATTAAAACTCTTTCAGGGCAGTATTCTCTTATCTTAAGATTGCCAAATTCAGTTGGTATCAAATGATCTGCTGTTTTTATATGTATGCGAGGTTCTGCATTCAAGGGGAGTCCTTCTCTGCTGTTCTCTATTTTTTCTCTTAAATCTTGTGCAGAATCAAAAGAATTTGGATCATCAAAACTATTTCCTTGCAATGATTGAAGTGCTAAAAAAACTTGAGTTTGAAAATCTAGAATTTGATTATTGATAATAATTCTTTTTTGAAAAATGAAACACCTTAAAAACCAAATTGGTAATGCAAAGAAAATTTTCAAAAATATTTTAATAGCCATGGTATCTCTTTCTCTTATAATGCATCAATGAATATAAAGGGCTTATTATACTCGTTTGTTTTTCTATCCGGATTTATATTTGGCAAAGTTGAATTTACTGAAAAAGATTTATTAAATGCTGATGAAGCATTTTTATTTAATTCTTCAATTAGAGAAAATAAGATTCTTGTTTCTTGGGAAATTAAACCAGGATATTACCTCTACAAGAAATCAATTATGATTAAAGCTGGAAATAATGTCCTCAAGTATCATTACACTGCAAAAAACGAATCGATTATATCAGATGAATTTTTTGGAGAATCAGTTATTTTTAAGGATATTTTAAAACTTGATGCTGAGCTATTAGATGGTAATCTAGGCAAAGTTAAAGATATTAAGGTAATTTATCAAGGCTGCGCTGAGGGTAAATACTGTTATCCAAAAATAATAAAAAGTCTATAAAACCGTTAATTCCTTCAAAAAACCATATAAAATCTGTAAAAGTGAACGTTCTAGTAATACATGGTCCAAATTTAAATCTACTTGGTGTTAGAGAACCCGAGGTATATGGCTCTGTCACAATGGAAGAGATAAATCAGGGTTTAGTCGATAAAGCAGCTTCTCATAATATTAAAGTTGAAACATTTCAAAGCAATGCTGAGCATGAAATAGTTACTAAGCTTCAAGATTCAATGAATCAAATAGATTACATAATTATTAATCCTGGGGCATTAACACATACCAGCATCGCAATTCGTGATTCTTTGCTGGGCATCGGAGTACCCTTTTACGAAGTTCATATATCAAATATCTTTTCAAGAGAAGAGTTTCGACATAAATCTTATTTTTCTGATATTGCAAATGGTGTAATTTGTGGGCTTGGAACCCAAGGATATGAGCTTGCCTTAAACCATATTATTAAAAATAATGAGGAAGATAAATAATGGATATTAGAAAAATTAAGAAATTAATTGAAATGCTTCAAGACTCAGATTTAACTGAAATTGAAATCCATGAGGGTGAAGAATCAGTAAGAATTGCCAGGGGTAATGCTCAATCCTATGAAACTAAATCATCATCTATTACTCCTAATCAAATTAGTGTTACTTCAAAAAAAAATGAAGAGATAACAACAGATTCAGGGTCATTAATTAAATCACCAATCGTTGGAACTTTTTATAGAAAGCCTGCCCCTGATAAACCGCCATTTGTTGAAATAGGTAGTCACGTCAATACAGGGGATGTGGTATGTATTGTTGAAGCGATGAAGATGATGAATGAAATTAAATCAGAATTTACAGGTAAAGTTTCTGCTATCAATATTGATGATGGAGAGCCTGTTGAATTCGATCAATCTTTAATCGTCATAGATTAATGTCTAAAAAAATTCTAATTGCCAATCGCGGAGAGATTGCTCTGCGGGCTCTTAGAGCCTGTAAAGAGCTTGATCTAAAAACAGTTGCTATTTATTCATCTGGTGATAAAGAGCTTAAACACTTAAGACTGGCCGATGAAACTGTTTGTGTGGGGCCTATAAGTCCTCTAGAGAGCTACCTAAATACTCCCTCAATTCTGTCTGCTGCTGAGCTAACTAGGACAGATGCAATATATCCTGGGTATGGCTTCCTTGCAGAAGATGCAGATTTTGCTGAAAGATGTGAAGCAAGTGGATTTATATTTATAGGTCCCTCTTCAAATGTTATCAGACAAATGGGAGATAAAATTACTGCAAAAGATCTTGCTGAGAAATCAAATATTCCTATCGTGCCAGGTTATAAAGAAGAAATTCCTGAATCTGATGATGCGATAAAGAAAATAGCTGCAGATGTTGGTTATCCATTGATAATTAAATCATCTGCTGGCGGAGGCGGCAGAGGTATGAGAGTTGTTAAAGATGAGTCGGAATTAATTTCTTCATTACAAATTACAAAACAAGAAGCTATGAACGCCTTTGGAAATGACACCATATATTTCGAAAAATTTATCCAAAACCCTCGTCATATTGAGGTACAAATTGTTGCTGACGGAAAGGGAAATGCCATTCATTTGGGCACTAGAGATTGCAGCATGCAGAGAAGGCATCAAAAAATTATTGAAGAGGCGCCTGCTCTAGATATTAATGAAGATGCCTTAGAAAAAACATTAAAAGCGTGCTTAATTCTTACTAAAGATCTTAAATATTCAGGTGTAGGAACTATCGAATTTCTTTATGAGGACGGCCAATTTTATTTCATTGAAATGAACACCAGAATTCAAGTTGAGCACCCTGTATCTGAAATGATTACTGGATTTGACATTGTGAAAGCGCAAATAAAAATTGCTTTAGATATGGATATGGCTCTTGATCAAGATGAAATTATATTCCGTGGTCATGCTATGGAATGCAGAATCAATGCTGAAGATCCAGAGACATTTGTTCCATCACCTGGGACCATTAATAAAATGCACCCTCCAGGTGGATTTGGAGTTAGGTTTGATTCTCATATCTACTCAGGATATGTCGTACCTCCTCACTATGACTCTCTGCTTGCAAAGATTATTACAACTGCAAATACCAGAGAATCATGCATAAAAAGAATGTTAAGTGCGTTAGATGAATTTTTTGTTGATGGTATCATCACAAATCATTCTTTACATCAAAGACTCTTAGAAGATCAAACGTTTTGTCAAAATAAACACAATATTAACTACCTTGAAGGATCTTTTTTAGAGAAATGAATTTTAAAGAATACAATCCGGCTAAAATAGAAAAATTGATTCAGGAATCATGGAAAGAAAATGATTCTTACAAAGCCACGCCCTCAAAAACAAAAGAAAAGTTCTACTGCCTTTCAATGTTTCCATATCCTTCTGGGGAATTACATATGGGTCACGTAAGGAATTATACAATTGGTGATGTAATTTCTAGATTCAAAAGAATGCAAGGCTTCAATGTCCTCCAACCGATGGGATGGGATGCTTTTGGATTACCAGCAGAAAATGCGGCAATAGAAAATAACGTCTCTCCAAAAAAATGGATAAATAAAAATATTGAAAATATGAAGGTGCAACTTGATGCATTGGGTTTTAGTTATGATTGGAACAGAGAAATTAATACTTCTTCGCCTGATTATTTTAAATGGGAACAATGGTTTTTCATTCAATTATTAAATGCTGGGTTGGTAGAAAGAAAGAAATCTGAAGTTAATTGGGATCCTGTAGATCAAACAGTTTTGGCAAATGAGCAAGTGATTGATGGCAAAGGATGGCGTTCAGGAGCTGAAATTGAAAGAAAGAAAATAGACCAGTACTTTCTTAAAATTACTGATTATGCAGACGAGCTATTGCGCGGCCTTGAATTACTTGATGACTGGCCAAATCAAGTAAAATTAATGCAAAAAAATTGGATTGGAAAATCTAAGGGTCTTAGTTTTTATTTTGAAATAGAAAATAATACAGAAGTCTTGGAGGTATTTACTACCAGACCAGATACTATCTTTGGCGCAACATATTGCGCTATTGCGACTGACCATCCTTTGGCAACTCAACTAAAACGGGACAATTCAGATATTGAAAAATTCATAATTGAGAATCAAGCAAATAAAAAAACAGAAGCAGCTATCGCTAAACAAGAAAAAAAAGGTATTGATACTAGTCTGAAAGCCATTCATCCGATAACCAAAGAGTTAATTCCAATTTGGATAGCTAATTTTGTGCTTATGGAATATGGAACTGGCGCTGTAATGTGTGTGCCAGGCCATGATCAACGTGATTATGAGTTTGCCAAGAAGTATAAACTTCCAATTTTGCAGGTAATTAAAACTGATTCAAATCAAACTATTCAAGACCAAGCCATAGAAGAAGAGGGTATCTTAATTAACTCTTCTAAGTATGATGGAATGCATTCAGACGAAGCTTTTATCAAGATATCTAAAGATTTAAAAGAAAAAAATAATGGAGAGGTTCAAACCAATTTTCGTCTTCGAGATTGGGGAATTTCTAGACAGCGTTACTGGGGATGCCCTATTCCAATAATACATTGTGAAGAATGTGGTCACGTGCCTGTTTCAGAGAAAGATCTGCCAGTTAAACTGCCAGAAATTGAGGAAAATACTTCTCGAGGAATGAACCTAAGTGGATTCGATGAATGGAGAAAAACACAATGCCCTAATTGCAATAAAGATGCGTTGAGAGAAACAGATACATTTGATACTTTTTTTGAAAGCTCTTGGTATGCTGCAAGATTCGCCTCCCAACCAAATAATGCAATGCTAAGTGAAGAGGCTAATCATTGGCTGCCTGTAGACCATTATATTGGGGGAATTGAGCATGCAATCTTACATCTATTATATGCAAGATTCTTTAATCTTCTTTTAAGAGATCAAAAGCTAATCAAATCATCGGAACCTTTTCAAAGACTCCTTACTCAGGGAATGGTCCTTGCGGATGCCTTTTATTCAAAAGATGAAAATCAAAATCCTGAATGGGTTAACAAAGAGTTTGTAAAAATAGATGGGGAACAATTAAGACTAGATGATGGCAGAGAAGTCTTTAAAAATGGCATGTCTAAAATGAGCAAATCAAAACTCAATGGGGTTGATCCGAATATCATGATTAAAAAATATGGTGCAGACACTGTCAGACTTTATATGATGTTTACTTCGCCACCCGAGCAATCCCTAGAATGGTCAAATACCGCAATTGAAGGCTCGCATAGATTTCTAAGAAAAATTTGGAATCTCATATCAGAAAGAAAAATATTTACTGGAGAAGAGCCAAAGGAATCTACTAAAGCTGAACTAGAACTTCGTCAAAAAAGTCATAAAACTCTTAAAAAAGTTACTCATGATTTTGCTGAACGCAGTTCATTTAATACAGCAATAGCCTCGGTTATGGAATTATTAAATGCAGTACCTGACTCATTTAAGGCTAATGACGCAACTGATTCAGAGAGATTTTGTTTAGATGAAGTTATTCAATTTACTTTAAAAATGTTATCACCAATTACCCCTCACATTAGTCTCTATTTATGGAGGCAATATACAGGGACTGATGGAGAAGATTTTGAAAATATTTGGCCAAAGTTTAATCAAGAGTTTCTTAAATTAGATAATTTTCAACTCATTATTCAAGTTAATGGAAAAGTAAGAGGAAAAGAGATTGTTTCAATTAATGCAGAGCAAACAGAAATAGAAGAGTTAGCCAAGAAGAACAAAAATGTTAAAAAAATTCTAGCTAACAAGTCTATAAAAAAGGTAATCTATGTAAAAGAAAAACTAATTAATTTCGTAATTTAAATGAACTACATAACCCCTTTTGACGACTATCCAATTCATCAAGCAATAGAGCCGATAACTATTCCCGGCCCAACCGACAGAAATTTTTATGACAGGTATTTTTTCAATGGAATGGATCCTGAGAATGAGTACATTTTTGAAATAGGCATTGGGCTTTATCCAAACAGGCACGTAATTGATGCTCACTTCAGCATATCTTATAAAGGGACACAATACTCATTTCATGCAAGCCAACGACTAAACCAAAGCAGAGTTCCCATAAAAGTTGGGCCAATGAGCTTAACAATTGATAATCCCATGAACGAACTAACTTTTTCCTTAAAAGATCCTGATAACAAACTAAAATGTAATCTTAAATTTTTAGCTAATTCTCATGCACATCAAGAACCCAGATCTCTTTTGATGGAAGGCACAAGAACAATAATGAACACAATTAGATTTACTCAACTTGGTAAATGGACTGGTGAAATTGAAACAGAAGCAGGAACAATTAATCCTAAAGCAATTTATGGAATTAGAGATAGATCGTGGGGAGTAAGACCGGTAGGAGAACAGGAAGGAGGAGCTCCAGGAATGCTCAATGAAGAGCCTGGGGTTTATTGGTGCTGGGCACCAATTCACTTTAATAATTTCTGTACTCAATTTGGGACATTTGAAGATAGAGATGGAAACACAACCCAAATATCTGGGCATAAGTTGCCCCTTTATGATGATATGTCTTCTGTACCATCTGAAATTGAGGTTGAGACAATTCATTCTCTTCATCATTATGTTAGCTGGCAAAAAGGATCACGCTGGGCTACTGGGGCCAAAATCTCGGGCTTGCTTGGAAACAAAGAAAAATTTGATCTAGAGCTGGAAACAATGGGGCCAATTTTATTTTGCAAGGGGATAGGCTATCAGCATGATGAATGGAAACATGGTATTTGGAAAGGAGAAATTGAAACAGGTTATGAAGTTTGGGATTTATCTAAAATTGATCCAAGGGATTATACTTTTTTCCATACACATCAAATGGCCAAAGCAACATTAGGCTCAGAAAAAGGATTTGGAATGCTAGAGAATTTAGTGATTGGAAGGCATGACCCATCTGGATTTGAAGATTTTTTTGATGGAGCAAAATAAATTTCATAAGTATTTTTTAATACTTATGCCTCTTCTTTTCATTTCTGCTTGTCAGTATGACTGGGTTGAAGAACGCCATGCATATTTAAATGAAATCGAATTTGGATTTAATATTAAAGATTCATTTAAACGTAAATCAACAAAATATTTTTCTCAAGATTCTTCAAAAAATAATATAAGTCTTAAAATATTAGCCCTTCAATTTAAAAAGAAAAATTTTTATGGGGGTGCTGCAGCAAGAGCTAAACAGATAGAAATAATTGGCGCACTTGAATATAGCTTTATAGGAATAGCCTCAAGCAAAAATGGCACTCTTCAAATCTCAGGCTGGATACCAGTTAATGAAACCAACCCCCAGGCAGAAATAATGGCACAGAAAGAGCTAATTGAAGAATTAGAATTACTACTACTAGAGGATCTAATTCAGGAGTATTGGTTAATTGGAAGTTAATTTCTTAAATTTTTCTGATCCGAAAGACCAAAAATATTACCTTTTAACTGGGGGTGAATTTATCTTAAAACAAGAGGCGGTAAATACTATTTTAATTAAATTAGAAAATGCTGGATTTAAAGAAAAAGTATCTATACCCCAGGATGAGATAGATAAAACTCAAGAGATAATCTCAAGAAATATGGGGGGCTCTTTGTTCCAGGAAAATCTAATTCTTCACATTAAACACACTTCAGGAAAATTTCCAGAAAAAATCAAATCCCTTTTGGAGAATGAAAATATTTTTAAATCTACTAATATCGCTTTAATTATAGAATCAAGCATTGAAAAAACTCCAGCAAGTGGAGCATGGATTAAAAATTTTAATACGCACGGTCTAATCATTAACTGCAGCAAGCTTAAGCTTTTGGAAGAAAAAATGTGGCTCAAAAGACAATTGGGCTTCTTACCAAAAGATTTACTTCCAATATTTGGAAGTTCTATTTTTCAAAATAATGAGACTAATCTTTTGGGTCAAAAAAATGAAGTTGCTTTGCTTAAGCTTTTATTTTTGAATCAAGATGAAATGGCTGAAGCTAAAACAGATCACATAATCTTTGGATCAGGCATTAGTGCATTTGAACTAGAAGATTTATTAATTAGTAGGAATTTTAAAAAGGCCCTTAAGACAATTAGTTTTATGAGAGACCATGATCGTCAGAATCCTGCGCCCATTATTTGGATAATTGCCAAAGTTATTAACTCATGTTTAGAGTCACTTAAGGCTTCAAATAAAGAATCTGCATTAAAGAACAGTGGAGTCTGGTCATCAAAAATTAATCTTTACTTAGACTTAATTAAGCAAGCAAAGGCTAAAGAATTTCTAAACTTAAATGAAGAAATTCTAAAAATTGATCTCATAAATAAAGGTTTGCTGAAAGCTGAAACTTGGGAACAAATTGAAAGAGTTATTCTGAAGCTTCAAGATGCGACTGCATTGCAGAATTAAATAATTCGGCAATATCTAGGTACCCCTGATAATTTTCTTCTAATTTGTAATCTGTTCCAATCAAATTATTTATCGGCAAAATACCTTTAGTTGAGCTTGTAAGCCATATACAAGGTGAATCATTGAGATCTTTAATGGAACAATTACCCTTCTTCACACAATAAGAAGTTTCTTTAAGCGCATCAATTAAAATTGCTCTGGTAATCCCCGGAAGAATATTTTCTGATATTGCTGGTGTTCTTACTACGCCATTAGAATCAAAATAAAATACATTGCTTGAGCCTGCTTCAGTCATGAAACCATCTTTATGCATAACGACTTCTTGGCAGCCCAGCGATTTTGCTTTATTCATAGCCAGAACATTACCAAGCAATGCAGTAGATTTAATATTACATTTACCCCACCGGTCATCATGACATAGCATGGCGCTAACAGGTGAAGATGGGAAAGTAGTAGGCATTGCATAACCAAACCTTTCTATTTCAAGATCATCTTGATAAAAATGAGATCTGACCAAATCAACGCCTCTAGAAATTTGATAATACACATACCCATCTTTCTTAGCCAAAGTCTCAGCAAGTTGTTTAATATCAGAAGTAACACTTTCAAAATCAATATTCAGATCCATTAAGTGAGCACTTTCTCTCATGCGATCAAAATGTTCTTTGAAACATAAAGGTTTTCCTAAGAAATAAGGAATCACCTCATAGATACTATCTGAAAAAGTATAAGCACGTGATAAGGGAGAAACCTTTACCTGCTCTAAGGTGTTTAATTGCCCCTGATAAATAGCAGGGATATTAGTCATTTTGACCTGTTGAAAATAAGCTCATTATCCAGTACGCGGTTCGGGCCGTTGTTCTGCCAAAGAAACCTTTAGCTTCAACAGACTCAATAGCTATAAGTGGCGCAGAAAGGACTACTTTATCATTAGATGAAAATTCAATATCACCAATTACATCACCCTTAGATATTGGTGCTTGGATATTATTGTTAAATTTATAATTAGCTTTTATATTTTTGAAATCTGATCGGGGTAAAGTTAGTAAAATGTCTTCCTTAGTCCCCAAAGTTATTTTATCCTTCTTGCCGCCCCAAACTTTAGCAGTAGTGATCTCTGTATCTTTTGTAATTAGTTTTTGGGTAGCGAAAAATCTAAAACCATACTCCAGAAGTCTCTGAGATGAAGTTAACCTTTCATTTTCTGAAGGGCTACCTGCTACTACTACTATCAATCTCATATCATTTCTCTTGGCAGAAGAAATCAAACAATAACCAGCTGATTCTGTATGCCCGGTTTTAACTCCATCGACAGTATCATCTCTCCACAAAAGCTTGTTACGATTGAGCTGTCGAATTCCACTAAAGGTAAATTCTTTTTCTTTATAAGCGGCATAGTGATCTGGAAAATTATTGATCAATGCTTTCGTCAAGTTAGCTAAATCTTTTGCGGAAGAATAATGATTAGGATCGGTCCATCCTACAGCGTTTTGAAATAAAGTATTACTTAAACCTAATTCCGACGCGTAAGCATTCATAAAATCTACAAATCCCTCTTCTGAGCCAGCTACATATTCAGCCAATGCAACAGTGGCATCATTTCCAGATTGAATAACTATTCCAGAAAGCAGGTCACGAACCGAAATCCTTTTTCCTGCCTCAATAAACATTTTAGATCCACCTGTTTTCCATGCCTTTTCGCTTATTAAAACTTTATCGTCCAAATTAATGGCGCCACTAGCGATCTGATCTGCTACAACGTATCCACTCATAACCTTGGTCATGCTCGCAGGAGAAATTTGATTATCTGAGTTAAATTCAGCTATTACAGTATTCGTATTTGCTTCTAGTAAAATATAGCTGTCTAGATTTAATTTAGGCGCCTTTGGAACCATGGACTGCGCTAAGACCTCTAAACAAAATGGAGCAAGAAGAAGAAAGTAAATTATTTTTTTCATATATACAATGCTTAAAATTCTAAAGATAAATCATACACGGCTTTGGCATAAAAATGACTAGGATTATATTTAGTAATAGCAATAAAATTATCATCACCAATAAAGTATAAGTCCTTTGGTTTATTTATTAGAAGAGTTTGACCAGTCTTAATAAGATTTTTATCTTTAATGTTATTGATAGTCATTAGCTCTTTTAATTTAAGATCATTGCTAATGGCAATTGATAATAAGCTATCGCCTTCTTTAACAATATATGACTCTTCAACGCCCTCAGTAAAACGAAGTGGAATAAATTTTTTTAAATTATTCTGATGCTTGTAAAACTTGCGAACATTGTTTAATTCAACCTGTGTCACTATAGCGCCATCTCTTTTCCAGCCATGCTTTTTAAGATAGTTGGCTATGCTAGCTACAGCATCTGGAACTGAATTAAATAAGTCTGCATAGCCATCGTCATCATAATCTATAGCATAAGCCCTATAGCTAGATGAGATAAACTGACCATACCCCATGGCACCAGCATATGATCCTTGCACTGAATTAATATCTAGATTGTTTTCTCTGCTAAGAATAAAGAACTGAATTAATTCACTTTTAAAGAATTTTGATCTTCTTGGAAAATCAAAGCCAAGAGTAGCCAAACTATCAAGAACTCGATAGCTTCCCTTGATTTTTCCGTATCTTGTTTCTACGCCCAAAATAGAAGTAATAATTTCTCTAGACACTCCAAACTCATTCTCAACTTGATTAAATAATTCAAAATTTTCATTAATAAACTTTTTTCCATTAGAAATTCGTTTCTCTTCTAAAAAAAGTCTTTTATACCTATCCCATGTCCAAGTAAATTCAGCTGGAGAGTACATGGATTCCAAAATGCGATCCTGTTTATTGGCTCCTTTCAGTACCTCAAAAACATAACCTTTTTCAAATCCATGTTCCGATACGAGCGTCTCAATGACGTCTTGTGCTTCTGGGTGCTCTGAGTAATCAGCAAAAACAAAGTTTGAGAAGAAAAGAAAAAATGCAAAAAGATATTTCATTGAGGTAAGAATTTTTTATGTGTTCCCATTGATACAATTATGCCAAACGCAAGAAATAAAGATATCAAAGAAGAGCCACCTTTACTTATAAAGGGCAATGGCATGCCTACAACTGGCAAGAGCCCTACCACCATGCATAAATTTATAATTAAATTTGCAGCAAATGTCAGGCTAAGACCTCCAATAACTAGCCTACAAAATCTGTCTCTTGCACTCAATGCTAGAAAAAAACACCTCATAAGTATAAATAAATAAATACTCAATAATAAAAGCACTCCAAGAAATCCAAACTCCTCTCCAATGACAGAAAAAATAAAATCAGTATCAGTTTCGGGAAGAAAATTTAACTGCGTCTGAGACCCCTCCCCATAACCCTTACCAAATAGGCCTCCTGACCCAATTGCAACTTTTGATTGGATGATATTCCAACTTGCTCCAAATGGATCAGATTCCGGACTAAAAAATGTTGCAATCCTTTGACGTTGAAAGGGTTGCAAAAGAATATTCCAAATAAAAGGAGAGCTAATAATGAGTAGTACAAAGGATCCGCCCATAAAACTCCAGCTCAAACCTGAAAGAAATAATACAAACAGACCGGATAAAGCAACAATTAATGCAGTTCCTAGATCTGGTTGTCTGTATACCAAGAAAAAACAACAAAGGATAATAAACAGACTAATCGTTATTTCCTTCCGTTGTATTGGTAACTCTTTATCGAATAAAAAATTTGCTAGGAATATTGGAACTGCTAACTTTAATAATTCTGAAGATTGAAAAGAAATAGGTCCAACCCTAACCCATCTTTGCGCTCCATTAATCTCGGGACCAAATAAATAAGTAATACCTAATAAAAATAACGAGAAAATCAAAAATAATCCTGACATTCTCCTAAAAATATCCGGATCTGGTTGGCTGAGAAAAATCATAATGACCAACCCCAAAACAACATAAGCTAATTGTTTCAATACTATACTGACATCTCCATTAGAGGCAGAGAATAGAAAAAATAAACCCAAAGTAGATATTAAAAAGATGCTAAAAAATAAATAAGGATCGAAGTATATTTTTTGAAATCGTTTATTCATCAAGCAAGCTCTTTAAAACCTCAATTGCCACTGGGCCCGCAACAGCTCCGCCACTCTCTCCATTCTCAATGACAACAGAAACGGCATATCTTGGATTAGGCATTGGCCCAAAAGCAATTATGATTGAGTGATCTCTTAATAACTCTGAAGTTCTTACCTCTTGATAAGCTTCCTTGCTATCTAAACCTACTAACTCTGCAGTACCTGATTTCCCAGCTACTTGAAATTCTTTAAGATTACGTATGCTTCTAGCAGTTCCATAATCACTTTCAACGACACCCAGTAAGGCTTCATGCATTTTATTCCAATCAGAATCATCAAAACCCCCATCTTCCCAACTTTTTAAAAATTTTTCCTCATTACCTGAAGCAACAAGAGAAGGCTCTAAAATTTTTCCTTTCGTGGCTAAAATAGATGCATAGTTAGCCAATTGCATTGGAGTAGCTACCAGGTAACCTTGCCCAATACCTAAATTAACAGTATCACCCTTGACCCAGCCAGCATTCATGATGCTGTATTTCCATTCAGGTGTTGGAACAAATGCTTTATCTTCATCGAAGCAATCAAAGCAAACTTCTTGCCCAAAACCTAAACTGTATAGGTGATCTGATAATTCCTTAATATCTGCCTGATATGCAAGCGAAAAAAAGTAAGTGTTTGAGCTAACCAATATTGCTTTACGCATATTTACTCTGCCATGACCTCCCTTAAGCCATCCTCTATATACTCTTCCAGTTTCTGGCAAAGTAAAAAATCCCGGATCTTTAATCTCAAAATTCCAATTAACAATATCATGTGATAATCCATACATACCGATTGCAGGTTTAATCGTTGATGCCGGTGGATATCTTCCTTGCAGAGCTCGGTTAAAAAAAGGTTTTTCAGAGTTATTAATCAATGTCTCAAAATCATCTTCACTCATGCCATTTGAGATTTTATTTATTGAATAGGTAGGGGAGCTATACAAAACATTGATGCCCCTAGACTGTAAATCAATTGCAACAACCGCACCTTTTCTATTTCCTAGAAACTCAGCTGCACTTTTTTGTGCATCTATATCTAAATGTGTGTACAAGTCAGATCCTTTTGTTGGTTCAGTCAATGATATCGATTTAACAAACTGTCCTATTGCATTCATCTCATAGACCCTTGATCCATGTCGACCGCTTAAATGATCATTGTAGGTCTCCTCTAATCCTGTACTACCTTTTACTAGGCCATGTGCGTAAGTTAATTCGGTATCTTTCCAATGACTTCGTGGTATTTCAGGCATTGAAATATAATCTTCTTCAGTTCTAGAGGTGTATCCAAGAACATGAGAAAAAATTTCTGGATGATCGCTAATTCTTCTATATCGCTTTGCTATAAATGCATTTTTAAAATTAAAACTTCTTACATTAAATCTAGCAATTTCTTCATCGGAAAGATCTTTTTTTAAAACAAGCTCCTTATTTACAAAAGCCTTTTCTTTTTGCAGTTTTCTATACATAGATGTTTCTGCTTCAGAGAGAAAAATTACTGGCTGAATCTCTTCTAAAAATGAATCTATATCTAAAATAAGATTTGGACGAGTGATTAAATCAAAAGTTGGTTGGTTGGTTACTAAAGCCCTTCCTTTTCTATCAAAAATTTCTCCTCTGAGCGCCTGGATAGGAACCACATAATTTTTATTTTTTAAAGCAGCAAGCTGATATTCCGTATAGCCTGATATTTGTAAAGAAAAAACTTTAACTAATACTGCCAAAAAAACAATGCTAACCAGACCAAAAAGCAAAATTGCCCTAGAGGAAAAATTATTCTTTTCAATCTGTCTTTCTTCAAAAATCATTATTTATGATATGGATGGTTTCTATTAATTGCGCTAGCTCTATAAATTTGCTCCATTAGAAATATTTTAAAAAGTCTATGAGGGAAAGTTAGGTTTGAAGCTGATAGTATTAATTGTGATTTTTTGAAAAGCTTATCTGATGATCCGTAAGCTCCACCAATAATAAAATTTATATTTTTCCCAGTATCAGCCTGATCTTGTATAAGATTAGCAAAAGCTAGGCTGCTGATCCTTTTGCCCTGCCTATCCCATAAAATCACATGTGAATCTTTATCAATATGTTTTAAAACTTCTTCTCCTTCAGTCTCCAATATAGATGCATTGGTCATAGATTTAGAAGAAGAAGGCTTCACCTCAGCATAAGAAATCTGAAAATGATTGGGCAGTTGTTTTGAATAAAATTGTATCGCTTGTTTTTCCCAATCAGATGGTTTGTGGCTAACACTAATAATTTTGCACTTCATTATGCCGAAACAAGAGTTTTTTCACCCCATAGACTTTCTAAATCATAAAATTCACGGGCTTCTTGTTGCATGATATTTACAATAACATCCCCGCAATCAACTAAGATCCATTCTGAATCACCTTCACCTTCAATGCCTACTAAATGCTGTTGATGAAGTTTAATTGACTCTATTAACTTATTTGATATTGCTTTTGCATTCCTAGATGAAGAGGCTGTAGCTATAATAAACCAATCAGCAAAACTTGAGATATCTCGGATATCTAGGACAAGAATGTTCTGAGCCTTTAAACCATCAAGTGCTTCAAAGCAGATTGTTTTTAAATCAGGAGTTTCCATAGGACTAATTCGCCTCATGATGCATGTTGAAATTGTTGAATTAATTTTAATTTTACGTCCAAGCTTAGGATTCAGAATATCTAACTTAAGTAAATAAATCTATTAATTATTTCTAATTTCTTTACTCTTTTATTCAATCTTTTGATTAAGATATAAAGATGGATTTTATAAATTCTTTTTTTGTTTGGTTTTCAAATAACCCGGGAATCCTAATTGGGTTAGGTGTATCTTCTTTTTTTATTTTTATAATTAGCATTATAGGGATTAGTTGGTTTGTAGCGCAGATACCAGAGGATTATTTCTTATCAGTAAAAAGAAAGCCTACAAAATGGATTGAACAAAAACCAGTTCTTAGATTATTAGTGTTATTTGGAAAAAATATTATTGGGCTTTCTCTTATTGTTGGAGGCTTGCTAATGATTGTATTACCTGGTCAAGGTTTACTTACAATAGTAACTGGATTGTTATTAATAAACTATCCAGGAAAATTTAAATTAGAACAAAAAATTGTTGGTATACCTTCAGTGTTTAAAGCATTAAATTGGATAAGAATCAAAGCAAATAAACCCCCTCTTAGAAAAAATTCTATCCACTTATAACGTAAAATATAGAATTAATATATAAAAAATAAAAATGTAATTAAGGAAGTTTTTATGGAAATTGAAAATAAAAAATGGATTTTAAAAGAGAGACCTCAAGGTCTTGTAAAAGATTCTGATTTTGAATTAATCACGGAAACTATTTCAGAAATAAAAGAGGGAGAGATTCTTCTTGAGAATATCTATCTTTCTTTTGATCCTACTCAAAGAGGATGGTTGAATGATGTGCCCGGATACCTTCCCCCTGTGCAAATAGGTGAAGTTGTTCGATCTGGCGGTATAGGTCGCGTGATTAAATCAAAGAACTCTGAATATAGTGTGGGTAATTTAATATTTGGATTTGTGGGCTGGCAAACTCATTGTGTTACTAAGGCTGAGGCTGACGATAGATTTAGAATTGTCCCCGAACTTCTTCCCATACCCACAATGTTAAACGTAATGGGTTCAACGGGAATCACAGCTTACTATGGGTTAATTGAACTTGGAAATCCTAAACCAGGGGAAACAGTTTTAGTTTCTGGCGCCGCTGGTGCTACAGGATCAGTAGTTGTTCAAATTGCTAAATTAAAAGGATGTCATGTAATTGGAATAGCGGGAGGTAAAGAAAAATGTGATTGGCTCAAAGATGTTGGTGCTGATGATGTAATTGATTACAAGAATTCTAATTTTCATGAAGAATTGCCTAAGGTTGCAAAAAATGGAATTGATATATATTTTGATAATGTTGGTGGCGAGATTTTAGAGACTGTTCTTAACTTAATAAATATAAATGCTCGGGTTCTCTTGTGTGGAGGAATTTCCTCTGGGTATGATGCAACTAGACCGCCAGATGGTCCAAGCAACTTATTTTCTCTAATTATTAAAAGAGCAACAATGCAAGGTTTCCTTGTTCTTGATTATCTGCCTAACTCTCAGAAAGCACTGGAGGAAATTGCTACATGGGTGATGGAAGGCAAACTTCAGCATAGAGAAGATATTCAAGAAGGAATTGAGCATTGTCCACAAACTCTAAATAGATTATTTACTGGAGAAAACAAAGGAAAACAACTGCTAAAAATTTAAGAAGAGTTTTCAGAAATCTTATCAACAAATTTTGCAAGAATATTCATTCGTTGTGTTGCATCAAATGCCTCAAGTAATGCTTGTTTCTGAATTGGAGAAATTGGAATTAACCCAGCTAGTTGGTAGCTAACAGATTCAGCAGATAAAAGATCTATTTCTAATGGTAAAGATTTTACTTGTGGGTGCTCCTTTAGTTGACTTAATACATTGATAAGCTCAGGAAATTGCGCTAACACAGCTTGGTCATCTACAACTGGCTCAGCAATGGGTGAAATTGATGCATAGTGAAGGCCTGACTCAATCTGCTCAACAGATTTTATAGAAACTTTTTGGGTGCCCTTAACTGTAATTCCCAGCAATCCATTAGGCAGTTGGTTGAAATCAATGATTTCAACAAAAGTTCCTTGGGACATGAAACTTTCACCTGATTTATTATTTTTACTCAAAGTGATAACAAATCCGGATTCGGTACTCATGCAATTTTTAACCATTGAAAGATATCTGGGTTCAAATATTTGGAGTGTTTGAATAGTGCCAGGCAGAACAACAAGTCCTATAGGAAATACCGGAAGTTTATTTATTTTTGATGAGGTCAATTATCGGCTCCGATATTTTTTTACTATCTTTATTGCTCATTATTAGAATAACATCAAAGTTATCTATGCACTCTCTAAAATCTTTTAACAGTATGTTCATAGAATCATATTCAAATTCTTGATTTTTTTTATTATATAAATTTAGCCAAAAGACTTTTTCTAAACCAGAGGCACTTTTGTATAATTCTGCTCCATGATGTCCCTGAGACATTGTATTAGAGGCAAGTTCAATAATTGCTAATATTCGCTTGGAAGAAAAATGGTTAATAGCAGCCTGAATTGTTTGAGATATAGCAGTTGGATGATGCGCAAAATCATCAATAACTGTTTTAGTATCATTCTGAAAGACTGTTTCAAATCTTCTTTTTACTCCTTTGGAGTTCTGAAGCGCTGCAAATGATTCCTTGGGGTGAATTCCGTGTAAATAAGCTGTATAAATAGCCATCACTGCATTATTTAAATTGTGCTGACCATACATTGGAAGGTAGTTAGTATCAAATTTTTGATTCTCAAAAATAATAGAGCCATCATGCATTGAAAGTTGGATATTATCCACACTTCCAAGTTGGTGTGTATTAGACCAGCACCCCATATCCATTAATTCTAAAATATTACTATCTCCATTATGAAAAAGAATATTGCCATTTTGTGGAACTGTTCTTACGGCATGATGGAATTGCCTCAAAATATCTGACAAATCATTGAAAATGTCAGCGTGATCAAACTCAATGTTATTTATGATAAGAGTATTAGGATGATAATGAATAAATTTTGATCGTTTATCAAAAAAAGCTGAATCATATTCATCTGCCTCAATAATAAATAGTTCTGAGGAGCCGAGACGTGCGGAATGATTAAACGATTCACTAACGCCGCCAACTAAAAATCCAACATCAATACCCTGAGCTTGGAAGATTTCACATAATAAAAATGAGGTTGAGGTTTTACCATGTGTCCCAGAAACTGCAATTACAGTTCGATCATTAATCATTTCACCAAGCATTTTAGGACCAGAAGTATATTGAAGCTTTTCATTTAAAATATACTCAACAGATGGATTTCCTCTACTTAATGCATTGCCAATTACATAAAGATCTGCCGGAGGCAAATCAGACTCTTCATATCCTACAATCATTTCAACTCCAAGCGAATAAAGTTGATCTGACATAGGTGGATAAAATTGTTTATCGCTTCCGGAAACTGTATAGCCCTTTTCTACAAGAATTTGTGCAAGGCCTCCCATGAAGGTGCCGCAAATGCCTAATATATGAATTTTCATTTTTCAATATTTGTCGGTAACATTTGTTACCATAGACCAAATTAATTAATTTATAAACTAATGAAAAAGAATGCTTTTTATGCTCAATCAGGCGGCGTTACATCTGTCATTAATGCATCTGCCAGTGCTGTAATTTTAGAAGCAAGAGAATCCTCGAAGATTGGTAAAGTTTATGCAGGTAAAAATGGAATATTAGGAGCTTTAAGAGAGGATCTAATAGATACCTCCAAAGAATCAAAAAGGTTTATCGAAAGTTTGCAACTTCGCCCAGGCGGAGTCTTTGGTTCATGCAGATATAAATTAAAAGATATAGATGAGAACTTAAAAGAATACGAAAGGTTAATTGAGGTTTTCAAAGCTCATAATATTGGATATTTTTTTTATAACGGTGGAAATGATTCTGCGGATACCGCGTTAAAAATTTCTCAGATTAGCAAGAAACTTAACTATCCTTTGCAATGTATTGCTATACCCAAAACCGTTGATAACGATCTTGCTGTCACAGATTGTTGCCCAGGATTTGGATCGGTTGCTAAATACGTAGTCACTTCTACTATCGAAGCTGCGCTGGATGTTGAGTCCATGCATGAAAGTTCAACAAAAGTATTTATTCTTGAAGTTATGGGACGACATGCTGGTTGGATAGCCGGCTCAAGCTGCTTGGCTCAAAATAGTCATCCGGGTGCACCACACATTATTTTGTTACCAGAAGTAAGCTTTAATCAAGCTAAATTCTTGGCCAAAGTAAAAGAAACAGTTAAAAAAAATGGTTTTTGTGTAATTGTTGCATCAGAAGGAATCAGAAATTCTAAAGGAAAATTTTTAGCCGAGTCAGATTCAAAAGATGCATTTGGTCACAGTCAACTTGGAGGTGTAGCCCCTCGTTTAGCAGATCTGATCAATAAAAAATTGAAGCTAAAAAATCATTGGGCCGTTGCTGACTATCTTCAAAGAAGTGCGACCCATTTATCATCAGGAACAGATAGAGCTCATGCCTATGAGGTTGGGAAAAAAGCAGTGCAATATGCCTTAGAAGGATTAAATGGAGTAATGCCGGTGATTAAACGAAAAAGTTCTATGCCATATAAATGGGAGGTTGTTTCGGCGCCTTTAACAAAAATTGCAAATATTGAAAAAAAACTCCCAGCTGGATTTATTTCTAAAGATGGATTTGGGATGACAAAAAAAGCACATAGTTATTTTCAGCCACTCATCGAAGGAAAAATTGCAGAGGTAAAAAACACAAATTATCTGGCTGGAAAAATGAAAATGGTACCGAAAAAATTAAAGGCCTGGAGATAAGGTATTGAGCTAACTAATAATTCTTTTTAATTCCCCTCTTAGAATCAGCTTATCGTTCTCATTTAAATAATTATTTACTGTAGTTTCTTGAATCCTAATCATATTACAATGGTTGCTATGGTCACCCATACTGATTTTAACCGATATATGATGCCGACATACAAACCGGCAGAGTTTGTTCCATCTAAAGCAAAAGGATCATGGGTTTGGGACAAAAAAAATAAAAAATATATAGACTTTGCATCCGGCATTGCAGTTTCTAGCTTAGGACATTGTCACCCTATTCTAAACAAAGCATTAACAGATCAATCTAAAAAAATTTGGCACCTCTCGAACCTTCTAACTAATGAGCCCGCTCTTAGACTGGCAAAAATTTTATGTAAACATACTTTTGCAGAAAAAGTTTTTTTCTCTAATTCAGGAGCAGAGGCAGTTGAAGGGGCAATAAAGACAGCTAGGAAACATGCCTATATAAATATAAGCAAAAAGAAAAATGAAATTGTCTCATTTTCTGATGCTTTCCATGGTCGCACCATGATGACAATAGCCCTCAATGGATCTGATAGATTTACAGAGGGCTTTGGGCCCATGCCCGGGGGAATTAAGCATCATCCCTTCAATGAAATAAAGGGTTTAGAAAAGGCTATCACTAAAAATACTGCAGCTGTTATCGTCGAACTTGTTCAAGGAGAAGCGGGTATCATCAAAGCAAAAAGAGATTTTATCCAAAAAATCAAAAAGCTTTGTAAGCAGAATAAAGTATTAATTATTATTGATGAGGTTCAGTCAGGAGCTGGAAGAACTGGGACCTTATTTGCTTATGAGCAATTTAGCATTAAGCCCGATATCATGTGCTGCGCTAAAGGCATTGGTGGTGGAATTCCAATTGGAGCCATTCTCACATCTACAAAAATCGCTGAATGCATGCAACTTGGTTCTCATGGATCTACATTTGGAGGCAACCCACTTTCTTGTGCTGTAGCAGAGCAAGTTATGACTATGCTTTCTAAGAAATCATTACTAAATGGGGTCAAGAAAAAAGAAAAAATATTTTTAAATGAATTGAAGAATATTAACAAAGAATTTAAATGCTTTAGCAGTATTAGAAGTTCAGGTTTATGGATAGGTTGTAAATTAAACGTTACAGATAACTTTAATTTAGAAACTATTATGAAAGCTTGTTATGCAAAAGGTCTCATGATTCTTAAAGCAAACAATAATACTATTCGCATAGCACCGAGTTTGATTATTGAAGATAAAGTAATATTAAAAGGTTTAAAGATTTTAAGAGAAGTTATTCAGGAGCAACTTCACTAGATTTCTTGATTTCTTCAAGCTGAATCCTTCCATTATATCCGGTCGGCAACACTCTTCCTCTCTTTGCTCTAGAAGAAATATATTCTTCTAATTCTTTTAAAGCCCAAGTTTTACCTCCAGTTTTTCCTTCGTGATGTATATGTAACTTACTATCTTCTGCTAAACAACATACATCCATCATGTATTCAGACTTTTCTTTGAAAGCTTTTGTAGAAATACTAATCAACTTGTTTCCCTTGCCTTTTGGCAAAACTGGTAATTCCTCTATTTGAAAAATTAACATTTTATTACTCACTCTTCCTTTGATGTCCTTAGATGAAAAAGCTGCTGCAACAAATTTGTGATTTTCGTCAATTTCGACTGGAGATATTACACTAGATCCTTCAGGAGCTTTCATGAATTGCTTCCCTTTCTTTTGATTTGAAATAGCATTAGATAAATCACTTATAAAACCAAAGCCTGCAGAGTTAGAGATTAATATCTTAGATTCCTCTGCCCCAATTGCAACGCCCTCAAATGTCATACCTGACTCAGAAACGACTCGACCAGTTAATGGTTCCCCCATTCCTCGAGCAGATGGCAGAGAATGAGCTGGAAGTGAAAATGCCTTGCCGCCTGAATCAAAAAATACAGCCGTTTGATTATTTTTTCCTCTTGCAGAATGCTGTAACTTGTCATCTCCCCTGTAAGTAAGACTGTTTGGATCTATATCATGCCCCTTAGCAGATCTAACCCAACCTGCTTTGGATAAAATGACAGTCACTGCCTCAGATGTAACCGTCTCTTCTTCAGAAAATGCCTTAGCAGCTGAAGAGGACTCAATTGGTGAGTTTCTAACGTCTCCAAAATTTTCTTTAATTTCTTTTAGCTCATTTCTAATATAGGTTTTAAGCCTAGCTTTAGATTTAATAATTTTTTCCAGCTCAGCTCTTTCAGCCTCAAGAGAGCTTTTCTCTTCTTCGAGTTTGATTTGTTCCAGCTTAGCTAGCTGTCTTAAACGTATTTCTAAAATTGCATTTGTTTGAATCTCAGAAATCTTAAAAGCTTTCATTAATTCTTTTTTTGGATTATCACTATTTCGAATAATGTGAATCACTTTATCTAAATCAAGATAAACAATTAATAGGCCTTCTAAAACATGAATTCTATCATCTACCTGATCTAATCTATGCTCTAATTTTCTCATCACAGTTTGCTGCCTAAACTTTAACCACTCTGAAATTAAATCTTTAAGTGCAAATACTCTTGGAGAACCCTTCAAGCTAATTAAGTTCATATTTGAACGATAATTCTTTTGCAAGTCAGTGGTTGCGAAAAGGTGGTTCATAACCTCGGTTGCGTTTATGCGATTAGACTTCAAGGATATTACCAATCTAACAGGCTCCTTATGGTCTCCTTCGTCTCTTAAATCTACAACCATTGGAAGCTTTTTCTTTTGCATTTGATCAGCAATTTGTTCAAGAATCTTTGACCCAGAAGCTTGATGTGGCAATGCTCTAACAATAATGTCATTACCTTCAATATCCCAATGGGCTCTTATTTTAAAACCGCCTCTTCCCGTTTCATACATTTCTTTAAGCTCTTCTGAGGAAACAATAATAGGCGCAGGATTACTAAAATCAGGGCCTTTAATAAATTTTAATAAATCTTTACTAGTAGCTTTTGGATTACCTAAAAGATGAATACATGCATCTAAAACTTCGTTTATGTTGTGAGATGGGATATCAGTTGCCATCCCCACGGCTATACCAGTGGTTCCATTAAGCAGAATACTGGGTATCTTCGCAGGCAAAATTATTGGCTCTAATAATGAACCATCAAAATTGGGCTGCCAATCTACTGTCCCTAGTTTTAATTCAGAGAGAAGCAAATCAGCAAATCCTGTAAGTTTTGATTCTGTGTAACGCATAGCAGCAAAGGATTTTGGGTCATCTTGAGTACCCCAATTTCCTTGCCCGTCTACAAGAGGGTATCTAAAAGAAAAATTCTGCGCCATTAATACCATTGCTTCGTAAGCTGCACTATCCCCGTGAGGATGGAATTTACCAATCACATCCCCTACCGTCCTGGCAGATTTTTTATATTTTGAACCAGCATTTAAGCCTAGCTCACTCATAGCATAAAGAATTCGCCTTTGGACAGGCTTCATCCCATCTCCAATATGAGGTAATGCACGATCTAAGATGACATACATTGAATAGTTCAAGTATGATTCCTCGGCATACTCCTTAAGGCTAATAGAACTAAGACTTTTATTTGTATTCATAATTAAACCGTTGCAATTTTTCCTCTTTTTTCAAGCCACTCTTTTCTGGCACCAGCATTCTTCTTTGAAAGTAATAAATCCATCATACTATTTACATTATCAGAAGAAGTAATAGTCAATTGGACCAATCTTCTTGTTTTAGGGTCCATGACTGTTTCACGTAATTGAGATGGGTTCATCTCACCCAAACCTTTAAATCTCTGAATATCAATTTTTGGTTTTCCAGCCTTTGTCTTTAATTTTTTTACAATAGAGTCTTTTTCATCTTCATCTAGGGCATAAAATACTTCTTTTGCACAATCGATTCGAAACAATGGAGGCATTGCCACATAAATATGACCAGCTAAGATCAGTGGCTTGTAATGCCTTAAAAAAAGAGCGCAGAGCAATGTAGCAATGTGCAATCCATCAGAATCAGCATCAGCTAAAATACAAATCTTTCCATAGCGTAACGATTCAATATCCGAGCTTCCAGGATTAACTCCTATTGCCGTTGAAATATCTTTAATTTCCGCTGATTTAATGATTTCAGAACTTTCTAAATCCCAAGTATTTAAAATCTTTCCTCTAAGCGGCATGATTGCTTGGAACTTCCTTTCTCTAGACTGTTTTGCAGAACCGCCTGCAGAATCTCCCTCTACAAAAAATAACTCTGTCTCTGACAGATCAGTACTATTACAATCTGAGAGTTTGCCGGGGAGAGCTGGGCCTTGAAAAGTTTTCTTACGATCAACAACTTTAGTCTCTTTTGCTCTAACTTGTGCTGCAGCTATAGCTAATTCTGCAAGCTTTTCACCCTCTTCCGTATGTTGATTAAACCAAATACTAAGAATATCTTTCGTTGTAGAATTTACAAAAGCTTGATGTTCCTTTGAATCTAATCTCTCTTTAGTTTGGCCTGCAAATTGGGGATTGATTAACTTTGAAGAAATAATAAAAGTGCTATGTTGCACAACATCATCAGCTGTTATCTTTACGCCTTTGGGAATTAAATTCCTAAACTCACAAAACTCTTTGACTGATTCTAATAAGCCTGCCTTAAATCCATTCAAGTGGGATCCTCCTTGCGGAGTAGGAATAAGATTGACATAAGATTCATTCATAAGATTTTTTACTGGTTTAGTTGACCAATTTAGAACAAAATCTAGTGCGTTATCTTCTCCCGATTTGCTGCATGAGATTGATTCCTCTAAAAGCAATGCAATGCCTTCTGAGGATTCAGACAAATAAGAAATTAGTCCATTTTCATAATTCCATGGAATCTTTTCATTTTTTTTCTCATCAAAGTATTTAATTGTTAAGCCAGGACATAACACGGCTTTAGCTTTAAGCAAATGTTTAAGATTGCTTTTATCAATATTCATTGTTTCAAAATATTGGGTATCTGGCATAAAAGTAATTGCCGTTCCTGTATTCCTTGGACCAATATCCCCAACCTTTCTAAGATCTGATGTTTTTTCACCTCCCTCAAAATTCATTTCAAATCTATGGCCATCACGTTTAATTTCCACAGATAAAGTTTTGGATAATGCATTAACTATTGAAATACCAACTCCATGCAAACCACCAGAGAAATTGTAATCCTCGCCCGAGAATTTTGCCCCAGCATGAAGTTTACACATGATCAGCTCAACTCCAGAAACCTTATGCTCGGGATGAATATCTACTGGCATACCTCTCCCATTATCTATGACGGAAATTGTATTTTCTTTATGTAGAGTAACTTTTATATTTGAACAATGGCCAGCTAAGGCTTCATCAATAGAGTTATCTAGTACCTCTTGAATTAGATGATTTGGTGAAGAGGTATCTGTGTACATACCTGGTCTTTTTCGGACCGGATCTAAGCCAGATAGAACTTCTATCGACTCTGAATCATAATTTTTAGCCAATTAAACTTTCCTAATGCTTATGAACTTTTATCTATTATTCTACTCTAACTAAATTGAAAGGAAGGTATTAATTTAAGAGATTTTGGAGATTTTTTTACAATAGACTAAAATAAAATAAATAATAATAAAGTGTAAAGTTAACTTGACATTTAGACCATAAAAGAGTTCTAATGTTTGCACTGTAAACATCAATATAAACTATGAAAATAAATTTTCTAATTACAATTTTATTCTGCTTTAGCATCAATTCAGCAGCAGATAGTCTTTTAGATATTTACAATGATGCACTAGAAAACGATCCTCAATATAAATCAGCAGAATTTTCATATTTATCAGGGAAAGAAATTAAAATACAAGGACGAGCAGCCCTACTTCCCAACATATCGATTAACGCACAAACTAATTGGAATGAATATTATCAAAATGGCAATCTTCAAAATCAATATAATAACTTCAGCTCATCTGCCAGATTAACTCAGCCATTAATTAGATTAGATGCATGGTTTAAATACCGACAATCTAAATTTCTAACAGACGCAGCAGAAGCTGATTTTGCATATTCACAGCAAGCTTTAATTGTTAGAACTGCTGAGCTTTATTTTAATGTTTTGCGAGCTATTGATAATCTAAGTGCTGCTCGATCAGAGGAAAAGGCTATAAAAAAACAATTAGATCAAGTCAGACAAAGGTATGAGGTTGGTCTTGCCGCTATTACTGAAGTTCAAGAGGCTCAGCTAGCTTTTGATCTTAGTCTTGCATCAAGAACCAGAATAGAGGGTGATGTCTATACAGCTAACGAGTCTTTAAATGCATTAGTAGGCAGAGAAATCGTTTCTCTTGATGGTTTGGTTAATGATTTAAATGTTACAAATCCTGTCCCCGCCTCTAAAGAAGAATGGGCAAGGAAAGCTGTAGAAAATAATTTTAGACTTCAAGCAGCTAATCTTAGAAAATATGCATCAAAAAATAATGCTAGAAGCGTTGCATCAAATCATTTGCCTAAAGTAGATATTGTGGGAGTCCATAGCGAGTCAGAAACAAATCAGTATGCTTTTGACGGAATAAATACTGGAGGAGCTTTCAATATTACTGTCCCAGATGAAACTCAGCGTGATACTTATAGTTTGCAGCTCTCGATGCCAATCTTTCAAGGCGGAGCTGTTATTTCCAGGACAAAACAAGCTTACGCAGAGTCAAATAAATCTTCGGAAGATGCATTATTTGCAGAAAGGAGTGTCATCCAAGACGTACGCAGTCAATATTCAAATGTGGTGACATTGGTAGCAAACCTTAGGGCGCAAAAACAAGCTGTTGTCTCGGCATCAAGCGCGCTTGAAGCTACAAAAGTAGGATATGAGGTAGGAACAAGAAATATAGTAGATTTGCTTCAAGCTGAAAAAAATCTCTATAGCGCTGAACGCAATCTATCTAACGCAAAATATGATTACTTAATTACAACTCTTCGCTTGCATTTAGCGGCTGGAACTCTAAGCCCTGAAAATCTTATTGAAATAAATAACTTACTCGGTTAAAACATGCCTGAATTGCCAGAGGTTGAAACCTCAGTACAAGCAATTCAAGAGTTTACAGATCAAAAGATAGAATCTATACAAATATATAATCCAAATCTTCGGTGGAAGGTAGATATTTCAGCCTTTAAAAGACTTCATGGAATGAAAGTCAGAAATATCACCAGGAGAGCAAAATATATACTGATTAATATTAATAAGTCTCAAATACTAATTCATCTAGGTATGACTGGAACACTTAGGATTGCAGATAAAGAATCTAATTTTTATAAAAAGCATGATCATGTTGAGTTTATTTTTCAAAGCGATAAATTAATTTTTAATGATCCAAGAAGATTTGGTTCAATGCATTTTATTTCAGACCCTAAAAAACATTTCTTATTAAAAAACTTGGGGCCAGAACCTCTTTCAGAAGAATTTAATGGAGACTACTTGTTTCATAGAATTAATAAATCGACATCAGCAATAAAGAATGTACTGATGAATCAAAAACATGTTGTTGGTATAGGTAACATTTATGCAAATGAAATATTATTCGATGCAAAAATTCGTCCTACAAGAAAAAGCAAAACCCTTAC
>CAYUHD010000010.1:0-30746 GCA_964444385.1 uncultured Gammaproteobacteria bacterium | reverse complement strand
GGAGATCCATGCACACCCGATGTTCCTGCTTTATTTGGTGATCCAAATCCAATTTTTGTCTTACAGCAAATTAATGTTGGTCGACTAGATTCTTCCTGAGCATTTTTTATTGCCTCTAAGATTTGCTCAACGTTGTGACCGTCTGCTTCTAATACTTGCCAGTTATAACTTTCAAATCTTTGAGTAGTATTATCTGTGAACCAATTAGTTATTTCTCCATCAATAGAGATTCCATTTTGATCATAAAAACAGATTAATTTACCTAAGCCATGCGTTCCTGCAAAAGAGCAAACTTCATGTGAAATTCCCTCCATCAAACATCCATCACCTAAAAATGTATAGGTAAAGTGATCAATTGGATGCAATCCGTCCGGCTGATTGAACTTGCTCGCCAGCATCTTCTCTGCCAGCGCCATTCCAACTGCATTGCCTAAGCCCTGGCCCAGCGGCCCGGTTGTTGTTTCGACTCCTATATCTAAATCTAATTCTGGATGGCCGGGGGTTTTAGACCTCATTTGTCTAAAATCTTTCAGGTCTTCAATACTTAAATTGTACCCAGTCAAGTAAAGCAAACTATAAAGCAGCATTGAGCCATGCCCATTTGATAGAACAAATCTATCTCGATTGAACCAGTAGGGGTTTTTAGGGTTATGTTTTAAGTTATATTTCCAAAGAGCCACTGCGATATCTGCCATACCC
Source organism: uncultured Gammaproteobacteria bacterium (assembly GCA_964444385.1). Classification (GTDB taxonomy): domain Bacteria; phylum Pseudomonadota; class Gammaproteobacteria; order Magnimaribacterales; family D2472; genus D2472. The sequence goes on along the minus strand of CAYUHD010000010.1, from coordinate 30,047 downwards.
ATCGGCATGCCAGGATGGCCACATTTAGCAGCTTGAACAGCATCTATGGATAAAAACCTAATAGCGTTAGCAAGTTCTTTGTGCATTTTTGTGCAAATAGTTTAGGACATGACAATCATAATATGTGGTTAAAATTATTTATAGGTATATTTAAGATTATTTTAAAGAAGGGGATTTTTTAATTGATATACCTATCTAAAAATTTTATATTTGATTCTGTATAGCTCATCCAAAATCTTTCAGCACAATAAAACAAAGCAGCATAAAGCCCAGTACTAATTGCCAATTTTAGATCAAACGGAATAGCAGCAATATATGTCTCAATAATAGAGCCTCCACCTGTCACCCAGACAGCTCCATTGACCACGATATGCCATATGAAAACGGCACTTAAAGTGCCCCAAAATAAACTGTTGCTAAAACGACTTACAGTTGGAGTAATAGCAAAGACTAAAAGCATGGTAGCTAAGATGATTATATTAACCGGCTCTAGAAATAAATTTGTAGCTGCAACTATAGTTACTGGTAAAAGATATTGAATGCGAAGATCATCTGTAAGTCTTGGCATAAAGACTGCTAATGCAAGCAGAGGTGAAAAATTTGCTGGAAGGCCGATGAACCTGCTCACAAGTATTAATAAGATTAATAAAACTAAGTTTTTTAACATTCAAACTCCTTGTTAGGCCTTAGTAAATAAAATATTTCTCAACATTATAGTTCATCTTTATAGATCAATGCCTTTGCGAGCCATAATACCTTGATTATATGCATGCTTTATTTCTTTAATCTCAGATACAGTATCAGCCCAGCCTACCAAGGCCGATCCTCCTCCACGCCCTGTAACTACTACTGATTGGTTGATGGGACGATTCTTAAGAGTATGAATAATCTTATCCTCATCAAGATACTTAAAACTTAGCATATAAGTAAGCTCATCCAATACAACCAAATGATAATCTTCATCTTGAAGCATTTTTTCTGCTATGGACCAGCTTTCCTCAGCCGCAGCAATATCAATCGAACGATCTTGCGTTTCCCATGTGAAGCCTGTATTCATTTGATGAAAAGTTACAGCAGGGCATTTATCCCGAAGATAGATTTCCTCACCGGATAATTGTTGCCCTTTGATAAATTGAACAATGCCGACTTTGTAATTGTGGCCCAGTGATCTCATAACTATTCCAAAGGCAGAGGTTGATTTTCCTTTGCCGTTGCCTGTTAATAGTATTCCTATGCCTCTTTTAGTATTTGCTGTATTGATTGACGCATCAATATTCTTCTTAAGTTTTTCCATTTTTTTCTTATGAAGATTATCTATTCTTTGCTTTTGGTTTTTCTTGCTCATTTAGTGCGTTTTCAAATTTACTATATCAACCTGTCTGATTTTGTTTAAACTCAAAGTCTATATCTAATTCCTATATTGGCTCCAAAACCAAGCGGTTGATAACCAAAAATTTCTTCATAACTTTCATCAAGTAAATTTTCTAAGCGCAGATATGCATTTAATTTTTTGCTGAGATTTAAGTTTGCGCTTATGTTGACTATTGTGAATTCAGCTAGCTTTACATTACTTGAATTAACAGCATCTTTTTGAGAACCATTATATTGAATATTTGTATTAATATTAAAGGCATCGCTTTGCTGCCATGACAAGTTGAAACTTGAGATATGGCGCGGGCGTCTAACTTCAAGCTGATATTTTCCACTTGCATCACGCTCTTGTGAATCAGTAAAAGTATATGAAGCACTTATGGTTACATTTTTACTCAACTTGACGAATGAATTAATCTCAAGTCCATTTCTTTTACTAAACCCTGATTTGTTTGTTGCTGTATACCCAAATGTTATTGGATCAAAAACATTTCCATCTATTTCATTTTCTAGCTCTGAATTAAAGATTGTGGCAGATAAAGTTAAGTTTCTATTATAAAATTTCTGATCAAGGCCCAGTTCCCAGTTGGTTGATTTTTCAGGTTGCAAAAATGGGTTTCCAATAAAATTAGTGTAAAAACCAAATCGCTCTGTAAATGTTGGATTTTTAATTGCTATCCCATAGGCGCTTCTTAATCTAGCATGGGGACTCAAATCATAAATTATTTCAAATCTATATGTGTTTGAATCCTTAAACTCAGAATTATCATCTCGACGTGTGCTTGCTGCTAGAGTAATTTTGTCTAGAATATCAGCCCGGTACTCAATAGCAATACTGTTTGTTTTTCGTCTTTGATCCTGATTGGGGTCAAATATGCCATAAATTCCATAGTCATTAATTAGGCCGCGCTGTTTAAATTTTTCTTTTTCTTGCTCTGCTAAAAATGAGATCCTTTGAGCAAATTTATCCCAATGCAATGAGCTTATAAATCTAATTTGATCTTTAGTTGAAGCGGTTGCTGTTCCTAACAAGCCGTCTTGAAAATCCTTATTATCATTTGTTGATTGTGCAATGGCAGCATGGTGTTGCCATTTTTTTTTCGAGTCTAAATAATCCAATTTAATTCCCATTATAGTATTTTCAAATTTAGCCACTTTATCCTGATCATCAACCAAACCATCAAAATCAATATCTGAGTCATACTCATTCATTCCATCAGAGTGTCTGGCTAAAAAGGAAGTTCGAAGTTTTTCATTTATCCTCCAGCCTGATTTAAATGTTAAATTTTTATTTTCATAGCCATCCTTTTCATTGCCAGTGCGAGAAATATTGTTTCCATCTGTTTTGAGTTGACTTAATCCAAATCGTGCATCAAAACTAGCATTTCTAAAACCAATGCTGGCTCCATTATTTAGAGTATCAAAACTGCCTTTCTCAGAAAATATTTTTAGACTCTTGGGGTTTTTAGCATTTTTAGTAATAATATTTATAACTCCAGACAAAGCATCGCTGCCAAACATTGAGCTTTGTGGACCCCTAATAACCTCTATTCTTTCAACATCAGCTGCAACTAAGGTGCCCCAATTTAGCTCATCGCTTTGTGCAGGATTGTTGGCTTCAATCCCATCGATTAAAATAAGGATATGATTTGCCTCACTGCCTCTAACTCTAATTTGAGTTTGAGAGCCCTGAACACCACTTTTGCTAACAGCTAAGCCAGGCACATCACGAAGAAGTTCGCTAATGCTTGATACAGATCGATTTTTAATTTGTTCATAATTAATAACGGTAATAGCATTTGCAGAACGTTCAGAACTAATAGGCACCAATGACGCATACACTAAAATTTCTTCAATACTATTTATTGAACTCTGAGCATTTAAAATTTTTGAAAAGAATAATAATGCAATGCAACATATGTTATAAAAAATTTTCAATTTCATGTCCTTCATGCTTTAGCATGTTTTCTTAAAATATTAAAAGTTGTAGCTTCACTGCAAATTATGTGCATTTTGGTTTGCCTAATAACCAAGAACAGGAGCAAGCCAGATTTCATTTTCATCCATGCTCTCATCTCTGGCTTTTGAATACTCTTCAGCTTGATCTTTATCAATTCTACCTAACTGAAAATAGTGAGACTGAGGATGCGCAAAATATAATCCACTCACGCTGGCGGTTGGCCACATTGCTAGGGACTCAGTAAGAGTTAAATTTATGGTTTTTTCAACGTCCAGTAACTCCCAAATATTTAACTTAAGGCGATGGTCTGGGCAAGACGGATACCCTGGAGCAGGGCGGATGCCCTGATATTTTTCTCTAATAAGTTCATCATTATCAAAATCTTCTTCTGCAGAATACCCCCAAATTTCACAACGAACTTTTTTGTGGGCCCATTCTGCAAAAGCTTCAGCAAAGCGATCAGCTAAAGCTTTCAGAATTATAGAATTATAATCATCAAGATCTACCTCAAAGCGTTCAATGTATTCCTCAATGCCGTGGCCAGCTGTTACTGCAAACGCTCCAATATAATCATCTTGATCATCAACAAAGTCTGCCAGGGAGTTTGAATCTAAATCTTTGCGAGATTTCTGTTGGCGCAAACAATGCAATAATAACTCTTCATTAGTTCCATCTGCCTTCAATACTGCAATAGCATCACCAATTGATCTAGCAGGAAACAAACCTATTACGCCCTTTGGATTTAACCATTTTTCGTTTATAAGCTTCTCAAGAATTACCTGGGTGTCGTCCCACAACTTACGAACTTCTGATCCTTTTACAGGATCAGATAGAATGTCAGGAAAGCGACCACTAAATTCCCATGCATTAAAATATGGCATCCAGTCTATAAATTCATGAAGCTGTTCTAGGCTTGGGTTAAGCTTAGTTATTCCAAGTTTTAATGGCGCATTCGGCTTGAGTAACATATCTAAACTTGGCTTACGAGATTGCGCTTCTGGAAATGGTCTAAGGGGTGATTTGGCTCTTGAAGCATATGCTTCACGCTTATTTGCATGAGCTGAAGTAAGCTCTTTTGCATATACATCATGGTCACCAACTAATCTCTTTGCGACACCAACGGCTCTTGATGCATCCTTTACATAAACTACTGTTCCACTGTATGAAGGATCAATTTTTACTGATGTATGAGCAGGACTTGTGGTTGCTCCACCAATTAACAATGGGATTGAGAGCTTTCTACGCTCCATTTCTTTTGCAACCCCAACCATCTCGTCAAGCGAAGGAGTGATTAAGCCTGATAAGCCAATAAGATCGCAGCTTTCCTTTTCTGCAACATCTAAAATCTTTTGAGTTGGGGCCATAACTCCTAAGTCTATAACTTCAAAATTGTTGCATTGCAAAACAACACCGACAATATTTTTACCTATGTCATGCACATCGCCTTTTACAGTCGCCAGGACCATCTTGCCATTACTTTGCATCTCCCCATCACCTTTTTCTTCCTCGATAAATGGAACTAAATAGGCAACCGCTTTCTTCATGACTCGGGCAGATTTTATAACCTGAGGTAAGAACATTTTACCGGCCCCGAATAAATCTCCAACCTTATTCATGCCATCCATCAATGGGCCTTCGATTACCTCAAGTGGTTTTTCAGCAGATAGTCTAGCCTCTTCAACATCCTCAATCACAAAGGTGTCTACCCCACTAACTAAAGAATGATTTAATCTTTCGTTTACATCAAGACTTCGCCAGTCTTGATTTGTACTGCTCATAGATCCGCTTTTATCGCTGGCATATTTTGGCGCTAAATTTACCAACCTTTCTGTTGCATCTTCTCTCAGATTTAAAATAACATCCTCGACTGCCTCTCGAAGCTCTGTTGGTAAATCATCATAAATAGCGAGTTGCCCGGCATTAACAATCGCCATTGTTAAGCCGTTTTTTATTGAATGATATAAAAAGACTGAATGCATCGCCTCGCGAAGAACATTGTTACCTCGAAAGCTAAAAGACACATTTGATAAACCGCCTGATAAAGATGCGCCAGGACAAGTTTTTTTTATTTCTGCACAGGCTTGGATGAATGAAAGACCGTATTCGTTGTGCTCTTCTATTCCAGTTGCAACTGCAAAAACATTTGGATCAAAAATAATATCATGAGGATCTATGTCAACCTCTTCAGTCAAAATAGTATAAGCGCGCTTACAAATTTCTACTTTCCTATGAAGAGTATCTGCTTGTCCCTCTTCATCAAACGCCATAACAACAACAGCTGCCCCATATCTTTTAACTAACTTTGCTTGTTCAACAAACTGTTTCTCGCCTTCTTTCATGGAAATTGAATTAACAACTGCCTTGCCTTGTATGCATTTTAGGCCCTCTTCTATAATTTCCCATTTGCTTGAATCAATCATAATCGGGACTCTTGAAATATCGGGCTCTCCAGCAATTAAGTTTAGGAACTTAATCATTGCTGACTTAGAGTCCAACATGCCTTCATCCATGTTGATATCGATCATCTGAGCGCCACTTTCAACCTGTTGCCTAGCAACTTGAATAGCAGCCTCATAATCATTGGCCTCGATGAGCTTTCTGAAAATGGCTGAACCAGTAACATTTGTTCGTTCGCCAATATTGATAAAAAGATTATCTTCCTTTATTTCTAAGGGCTCTAGCCCGCTTAAAAGCATTGATTTTGGAGAAACTGGAATAGCTCTTGGGCTAAAATCATTAACAGCATTTTTAATAACTTCAATATGCTCAGCAGTTGTTCCACAACAACCTCCTACAATATTAAATAAGCCATCTGTGCCAAACTCTTTTATAATTTCAGCCATCTCCGCAGGAGTCTGGTCATACTCGCCAAATTGATTTGGCAATCCTGCATTCGGATGAACACTAACATAACAATCAGCAATTTGAGAGAGCTTTTGCAAAAATGGTCGTAACTCAGATGCCCCCAAAGCACAATTCAATCCAATCGACATAGGTTTAGCATGTCTCACGGAATGCCAAAAAGCCGAAGTCGTTTGGCCTGACAATGTTCTGCCTGAAGCGTCTGTAATGGTTCCTGAAATCATAATTGGGATATCAATTTTGCGTTCTTCAGAAACTAAATCTATGGCAAATAGAGCGGCTTTTGCATTAAGCGTATCGAAGATTGTTTCAACCATAATAAGATCTGCTCCACCGTCTAATAAAGCTGAAGTAGCCACTTTAAATGTTTCAACTAATTGATCGAAGTTAATATTTCTAAAAGAAGGATCTTCAACATCTGGGCTTAATGAGCATGTTCGGTTGGTTGGCCCCAAAACTCCTGCAACAAAAACTTCCCTAGAATTTTTTTCTTTAAAGCTATCAACGCTTTTACGAGCAATTTCTGCAGCAGAGAAATTAAACTCATGCACAAGATTTGCCATATCATAATCAGCCATTGAAGGGCCATTTGAGTTAAATGTATTGGTTTCAATAATGTTTGCCCCGGCTTCCAAAAATTCTTTGTGAATATCTTCTATGATCTTTGGCTGAGTAATGCTTAAAATATCATTATTTCCTTTAAGATCTATAGACCAATCAGCAAATCGTTCTCCTCTATAGTCTTTTTCTTGCAAATCATAGGCTTGGATCATGGTCCCCATGGCGCCATCTAAAAGAACTATCTGAGAATCTAATAGTTCAGTTAACTTTTTTCTTGATGAGGTATCGAGATTATTCATCATTAATATTCAACTAAGCAACATAATTAGCACTACAAGCATTCTCAAAAATTAGTTAATGCTTGTAGTGTTTAGTTAAATCCTGGGAATAATTTCCGTTTTAGCACTTTCTTTATAATCGCGGCAATAGGATCAAATTACGATTAATAACCATAATAAAGGTTAGAAATTTTTTTGCAAATATAATTAAAGAAAGTTTGTATTTATTTAAGAAAGAGATTAATATCCTTCGTTAATTAAGTGATTTGTTCCTGCTTGCATACTTAAACTGCTAAATGGGACGCCTAAATTAGGTGAAAAATGAAAGTTTCATATGAATTTTATCCTCCCAAGGATCTAGACTATAAAAAAGTTGTTAACGAATTTTCGATACTCAGCATCCATAAACCAAGTTTTATTTCGATAACTTATGGAGCAATGGGAGGCTCTCAAAAAAAAAGTATTGATCTTATCAAAACTTTTAAAGAGAGAACCGATGTTGATATAGCTGCGCACTTAACTCTAGTGGGAAAAAGCAAAAGCGATCTGATAAAAATTATTAATGTGTTTAAATCTCTTGGTGTTAATAAAATAGTTGCCTTAAGAGGCGATAGTCTTGAGAGTAAATTTCAAGCTCATCCTGATGGTTTTAATAATACTGCAGATTTTGTTAAATTTTTGACGGAATTAAATTTAAAGGTTTTTGTATCTGCATACCCCGAGCCTCATCCTGATTCTGAGAGTTTTGATTTTGATCTTAAGTTACTAGAAGACAAAACCTTTGCTGGTTCAAATCAATGTATTTCTCAGTTTTGTTTTTCTATGAAAGATTACAAAAAACTAATTGATCAAATATCAAAGAGAAAAATCGACAATGAGTTAGCAGCTGGAATTATGCCCATTTACAATATAAATAGTCTTCGCAATATGGCAAAAAAGTGTGGTATACGTGTGCCTGCTGAAATTGTTGAGCAATTTTCAGATGACGAGGCACAAAATGAACAAGCAGCAATAAATATTTGCATTAAACAAATCAAAGATCTTCAAAATATGGGTATAAATAATTTTCATTTTTATACCCTCAACCAATCATCACTTTTACTAAAAATATTTGATAAATTATCATTAATTAACTAAGGAGAAAATTATGAGTTATATCTTTACATCCGAATCTGTCTCTGGGGGGCATCCAGATAAAGTTTGCGATCAAATATCTGATGCAGTTTTAGATGCATATTTAGCTGAAGACCCTAACAGCAGAGTTGCATGTGAAACTATGATAAAAAATAATATGGTTTATATTGCTGGTGAAATCACTTCAAATGGAAATCCTAATCTTGAACCAATTGTCAGAAAAACAATCAATGAAATTGGGTATGACAATGATAAATTAGGATTTAATGGTGATACATGTGAGTTTACAAACCTGGTTTTTCAACAGTCTCCTGATATAGCACAAGGAGTTAATGAAGGTGAGGGCGAAGACCTTGAGCAAGGTGCAGGCGACCAAGGGCTAATGTTTGGCTATGCTTGTAAAGAAACTGATTCTCTCATGCCCCTACCAATTGATTTATCTCATAGGCTTGTTAAAAAGCAGGCTGATGTTATGAAGAGCGGTGAACTAGAATGGTTGAGGCCTGATGCTAAAAGTCAAGTAAGTGTCATTTATGAAGATAATGGAAAGACTATCAAAGGTCTTTCGGCAATAGTTCTTTCAACCCAACATAATGAAGATGTTACCCAAGAAGAAATTAAGTCTGAAGTAATGAACAAAATCATTAAGCCTATAGTCCCAGAAGAATGGATTTTAGATTCAACAGATATTTATATAAATCCTACCGGTAAATTTGTTATTGGCGGCCCCGTTGGAGATTGTGGACTTACTGGTAGAAAAATCATTGTTGATACATATGGTGGAATGGCTCGACATGGTGGTGGAGCTTTTTCAGGAAAAGATCCTTCAAAGGTAGATAGATCAGCTGCCTATGCAGCAAGATATGTGGCTAAAAATATTGTTGCAGCCGGCTTGGCTGATTTTTGTGAAATTCAAGTTTCATATGCTATTGGAGTCGCAAAACCAACGTCAATTAATGTAAATACATTTGATAGTGAAAAAATATCTAAAGAAGCTATTGAGAAAATTGTTGAGGAAAATTTTGATTTAAGACCAAAAAGTTTAATCAATATGCTTGATCTTAAAAAACCAATATATCTTCCTACAGCGGCCTATGGTCATTTTGGCAGAACTGATATAGATCTTTCTTGGGAGAGAGCTGATAGGGCTGATGAGATTTCACAATAATACTTAATATCTAACTAAAAGGTGCATTTACGCCCCTTTTTTATGTAAAATGGCTTCAAAAATTTACTGGAATTAATTATGGAAAATGATTATAAAGTAGCCGATATGAGCCTTGCAGATTTTGGCAGGAGAGAAATCTCTCTAGCTGAGAATGAAATGCCTGCGCTAATGGCCCTAAGAACAAAATATAAAGAAGCACAACCACTAAAGGGCGCAAAAGTTATGGGGTGTATTCACATGACTATCCAAACAGCAGTTTTAATTGAGACATTAGTCGACCTTGGTGCTGAAGTGCGTTGGTCAGGTTGTAATATTTTTTCTACTCAAGATCATGCAGCGGCAGCAATAGCTGCGGCTGGAATACCAGTTTTTGCCTGGAAAGGACAAACTGATGAAGAGTTTGATTGGTGTATAGAGCAAACAATAATTAAAGATGGTCAACCATGGGATGCAAATATGATTTTAGATGATGGTGGTGACCTAACACATATGGTTCATACCAAGTTCCCCGACATACTAGAAATTATTCATGGTATATCAGAAGAAACCACTACTGGCGTTCATAGGCTCAAGGCAATGCTTGAAAGCGAAACTCTTAAGGTGCCAGCTATTAATGTAAATGACTCGGTCACCAAATCTAAGAATGATAATAAATATGGTTGCAGACATAGTCTTAATGACGCAATAAAGAGAGGGACTGATATGTTTCTTTCTTCAAAAAAAGCATTGGTGATAGGCTATGGGGACGTTGGCAAAGGCTCTGCTCTTAGTCTTGCTCAAGAGGGAATGATTGTAAGGGTTGTTGAGTCTGATCCTATATGTGCAATGCAGGCTTGCATGGACGGATTTGAAGTTATCTCAACATACAAAGACGGTATTGTAACCGGAGATGTGAAGGATATTAACCTTAGAGTTTTAGAAGACACCGACCTAATTGTAACCGCGACTGGAAATGTAAATGTTTGTGATGAGGCAATGTTACGATCCGTTAAAAATGCTGCTGTAATTTGCAACATTGGTCACTTTGATAATGAAATTGATACACAATTTATGCGTGATAAGTGGTATTGGGAGGAAATTAAACCTCAGGTCCATAGAATATTTAGAGATACTTCACCATCTGAAACCCCAGACCTGCAAGGTAAAAACTATATTATTCTTTTGGCTGAAGGCAGACTGGTTAACTTAGGCAATGCAACTGGTCACCCAAGCAGAATTATGGATGGATCATTTGCCAACCAGGTTCTAGCTCAAATGTATTTATATGAACAGGGTTTTGCAAACATCAATGATGCAGATAAGAAGAGCGAAATGTTAACTGTGAAGGTTCTTCCAAAAAAATTAGATGAAGAGGTTGCTGAGCTAATGGTTCAGGGCTTTGGTGGCACAATAACGAAGTTAACCGGGGAACAGGCTGAATATATCAATGTGCCGGTAGATGGACCATTTAAAGAAGAAGAATACAAATACTAATCTAATTAGTTTTTTTTCAATAAATTAATCATAATAGGCGAATGGAAATTCGCCTATTTTTCTTTTTAGTCTTAGTTTCTTTTATTGTTGCAAGTTGCGGAATGAAAGCTCCTATACCTTCAGAGATTCTTTTCAATATTTAAATCCCTCTACGATGGATTATTTTAATTATAAAGAAGGTGGGCTAACTGCGCTTAAAGAGGGATTAGATGATCAAATTTAAAAAAATGCATGGAAATGGCAATGACTTTATTGTCATTGAAAATCTAACTAAAGCTAATTCATTAACAAAATCTCAAATTATTAAAATGGGAGATAGGAAAAAAGGACTGGGCTTTGATCAGCTCATTACTATAAATCCGCCCACGAAATCTAATCATGATTTTTTTGTGAAATTCTATAATTCAGATGGTTCTGAATCGGTCTTGTGCATGAATGGCGTTAGATCAGTTGGGGCTTTTATTTGGGATGCTGCTCTTGCACCTAAAAAACCTCTGTTATTGGGCACTGAATCAAAACCTGTCTTAATCCAGCCTACAAGGACTAAAAAAGTAAAAGCAATTTTAGATCATCCTATTCAAGTAATAGTCCCTAAGCAAGAAGCTAGGTTCTTAGATCAATCTGGTGTAAAAAAATATAAATTTATTAATGCTGGAAATCGTCACTTGGTCATAGAAACAAAGAAAGTTTTTTCTTATAACTTAGACGAACTCTCATCAAAACTAAGGAAAAGAGGCTTTTTTAAAGATGTAAATATTTCTCTATATACAAAACGGGGGCAGGCCCTTGAGTTAAGGACAAATGAAGCGGGCGCTGGCGAAACCTTATCCTGTGGATCTGCTTCTGCTGCAACTGCAAGCTTTAATATAAAAAATGGGGCTTCGTTGAAAATTATTTCTGCGGGGGGCGAGCTGAGCCTTAAAAAAATAAATGGTAAGCTTGAAATGACTGGGCCGGCTGAATTTATCTGTGAGGGAATATGGCTAAAAAAATAAATCCCAAAGAAATAGAGCTTTACTTATTAGAAAATACTGATTTCTTTGTTTCTAGAGAATCTCTTGTTAACGAATTAAGCTTTAAACATGATACTGAGGGAGCCACTTCACTGCTAGAAATGCAAGTCCGAAAACTAAGATATGAGCAGTCTAGGCTAATGGACATGCTCTCAGCTTTTGTATCAACCGGAAAGGAAAATGAAGAGCTATTTTTTAAATCCAAAAATCTCACCCTATCGTTAATTACCTCTAAAGATTTTAATGAAGTAAAAAAGACTGTTGAATCATTTTTTGAAAAAAACTTTAAAGTTGACGTATGTATCTTAGAAATCCTTTCAGATTCTGATTTACAAGATCTTGAAAATAAAACTGACTTGAATATGAATAAAGACTCTATTCATATGGGTCCTTTGTCCAAAGAAAAAATGCTTGCTTTATTTTTAAGTGATTCTGTTAAATCTGCTGTTATAAGTGTTATGAAATTAAAAGAAGGTTTTGGCCTGCTAAAGATAGGCTCTCATGAATCCACTAAATACCTTGGCGATGGAGATACAACATTTATAGAGTACATTCGAGATGTCATTGTCAGAGTCCTCGAATTAAAAGAGGTATGAATGAAAATAAATATTTTCTTGTTCCGCTGATTGCTGATTATTTAGATTTTTTAAAAAATATTAAAGGTCTAAGCGAGAATACAACCAGCTCATATAAAAGAGACTTAAATAAATTCTCAAAATTTTCTGAGGCTTCTGGAGTTAATGATTTCAAAATGTTAAAAGAAGAAATTTGTTCAACTTGGATTGCGGATCTTTTCCAAAAAAATATTAGTGCGCGTAGTATACAAAGGCACATATCCTCTACTAAAGGATTTTTTAGTTATTTAAAAAAAAGCGATCTTATAATTGACTCGCCATTCGAGTTAATTAACTCGCCAAAATCTCCCAGCCACCTTCCGAACATCTTATCGCCTGAAGAAGTTTCTCAGTTACTTAATTTCAAGCCTAAAAATGCACAAGAAAAAAGAGATTTAGCAATTATTGAACTTATCTATTCAAGCGGATTGCGGGTTTCAGAAGCTGTAAATTCAAACATAACTGATTTCGAAGAGAATAAGAGTTTCTTAAGGGTGTTAGGAAAGGGCTCTAAGACAAGATTAGTGCCAGTTGGGCGTTTCGCGCAGATCGCTATAGATGAGTGGCTTAATGAAAGAAAAAAGCTTTCAACAAAAGATGAGGCTTTATTTGTTAATTTAAGAGGCGGGCGAATCTCTGCAAGGAGTGTCCAAGAAAAAATTAAGAATATTGCTCTTATGCAAGGACTGCCCCCTGTAAACCCTCATATGTTAAGGCACAGTTTTGCAACTCACTTACTTGAATCAAGTGGAGACTTAAGAAGCATTCAAGAATTACTTGGTCATAGTTCTTTATCTACTACGCAAATATATACTAGGCTTGATTATCAACATCTGAAAAAAGTTTATGAGAACTCTCACCCCAGAGCCCATAAAAAAAATGCCGAAAATTAAACTTATTACCTTTGATTTAGATGATACGTTCTGGGATATCAGGAGCGTCATAATTAATGCAGAAATGAATTCTAGAAAATGGGCTGAAAACAAAATTGGTGAAAAAATAAACTGGGGGTCCTTTGAAGATTTTATGCAAATTAGGGGTGAGTTGATACAAGAAGACAAATCTCTAGAATATGACTTGGGAATGCTAAGAAAAAAAACAATTGCTCACCACACTAAAAAATACTTTAAAGATAAAAAAGGTTTTAATGAATTCATTGAAGATGCTTATAATTTTTTTCTAAAAGAGAGACATAAAGTTATTTTTTTTAAAGATGTGGTCACAGTTTTAAAAAAATTATCTTCTAAATATAAACTCGGTGTTTTAACTAATGGAAATGCTAATGTAAATAATTTAGAAATCGGTCATCTATTTGATTTTTCAATTTCCTCGGTGGACGTCAAAAGCAATAAGCCTGACCAAGGTCATTTTTTAAAAGCCCGAGAACTTTCCCAAGTAGATTTTAGAAACATTCTTCATGTTGGGGATCATCCATTAAATGATATTTGGGGAGCAAGGAAGCTTGGAATAAATACAATATGGTTCAACCTCAATAATATAGAGTGGGATCTTGATGAAAGTCCTCCAATTGAATTTAACAAATGGTCTCAATTTATAAGCCTAGTAGAAAAAAATTATGACAACTAAAGATTCTTTTGAAGCTTTGATCAGCATAGTCCTAGACAAGATTAATGAATTTTCTAAAAACGCCGATCAACCAGATATAAAAATCATTCGAAATGAGCTCAAAGAAAAATTTGATAATTTGGCAAAATCCCAAGGATATGTTTCCGATAGAGAGTATGAAACTCTAAAAATTTTTGCTAAGAGGCTAGAAGAAAGGGTTTCTAAACTAGAAGATTTGATTAAGGGACCTGACCTTAAATAGAGTCAAGCATATATTGAACAGCCATACCTATTTCTTCTTTGGTGCAGTCTGCACATAATCCTTTTGCTGGCATGCCATTGATTCCATTGTAAGAATTATTCACAAGCATTTCATAACCTTTAGCTTGTCGAGCCTCCCATTGACTTTTATTACCCCTCATTGGCGCTCCTGCAACACCGGCATCATGACATGCAGCACAACCAGTTGAATAAATTGACTCAGCTGATCTAGCGCCCCCAACTACAGCAACATTCATTGCGGTGGCTTGCCCGCAATACTGGCCCTCTAAACAAACAGCGATTGATGAACTCAACCTTGAATTAACAAGATCATCATATTTTTTACCATTAAAAAATAATACAACTGCTAGAGTAACAACAACTATTGGGATAAATTTTTTCATATTTAATTTTAACTTCTTCTTTAAGAAACTGGTTTTTGAAGTGCGACCACATGATCAACCACTTTAAGCATTTTAGAGTGGCCTCCTTTGGCCTCTATTCTATACCGCCCATCTATAAAAATCATTGGTGTAGCAGTAACTTTAAATTGTTTTGATAGTTCTGTAGCCCGTTTAACTTTTTGTCTCACAGAGAATGAATTCATATATTTAATAATCTCGCTTCTATCCATTCCAAGCTTTTCAAGAAACTTCAGAATTGCTCCTTCACTGGCAAGAAAATTACCTTCCTTGTGCATGGCGGTAAAAACTGCTGAGTGAGCAGTATCACCTACCCCTAATGCTTCGATGGTATAAAAAAGTTTTGCGTGAAGTTGGTGAATCGGGCCCCAAGTAACAGGCATCTTTTGGTAATTAACAGATGAATCTTGTTGTTTAGCCCACCTTGAAACAACTGGAGCTAGGTTATAGCAATGCCCACAGCCATACCAGAAAACTTCAACCACATCGACCACACCATCTTGCTTGACAGGAAGAGGTCTAGATAAAGAACCATAATCTCTACCAAGTCTGTATTCAGAGGCTGCGGAAACAGAAATAATGAGCAGAAAAAGAGATGAGTAAATTATATTTTTTTTCATTTTTGATATAGTCCGTGCATATAGTTTGCTAAAGCTTCAATATCTGAATCTTTCAAATTTTGAGAGGCAGATTGCATCACTAAAGAGTAATCGCCTGCATTCCTAGCAAAGTTTCTATACTCTTTGAGAGTTGAAATTAAATAGCCTTTTTGTTGTCCTGATACTCTTGGGAATCCTGCCTGGGCATTTCCTGCTCCATTAACAGAATGACATGCAGTACATGCTGGTATGCCTCTATCTAGGTCTCCAGCTCTATAGAGGCTTTCCCCTAGAGCCAAAAGCTCTGCATCATCTTTAGCTTGACCTACTGTAGATGATTGGGAGCCATAAAATGCAGCAATATCTAAAAGCTGAGAGTCAGTAAGAGTTTTTAAATATGGAATAACTGTCATCATCAAAACATTCTCTCTATCGCCCTGTTGATAATATTTAAGTTGATCGCTTAAGTATCTTTGGTTTTGACCTGCGAGACTGGGCCAATCAGAATTAGTGCTCTGACCTTGGGCTCCATGACATACAGAGCATGTTGCAATCAATTCTGCACCAGCTTGAGCGTCCCCAACAGCAAGCAAATCAGGTATCTTAACTTCAGCTGCCGATATAACAAAAGAGGTCATACTTAGGCCAATGATCAAATAAGTTTTTAACATAAATTGTACGTTGTAGTTAAGAAGGCATATTATATGTCGTGCGTTGCCTGAGATAAATGCTCTTATGAAAAATCCTTTCAAAAATACTACTTTTTTATTTGGCGTAACAAAGCATAAAAACCTCCCAGAAGACACTGGAATAGAGATTTTATTGTCCGGAAGATCAAACGCGGGTAAATCAAGCGCATTGAACGCTTTAACAAGTAATAAAAAATTAGCAAGGATTAGTAAAACCCCGGGGCGAACAACAGAAATTAATTTTTTTGAAGTTGAAGATGGTTTCAAGCTTCTTGACTTGCCTGGGTATGGTTTCGCTAGATCGGGTCACTCCAGAAAAAAAGATTGGGGACCATTATTAAGAGAATATTTCGAGAATAGAGAAGCCCTTAAAGCGGTATTAGTTTTTATGGATATTAGGCATCCACTTAAACCCATTGATCTTGAAATGATAGAGTTTTGTAAAAGGTTTAAAGTAGCTTATTTACCTATTCTGACCAAATCTGACAAAATATCTAAAAATATTTTAATGAAAACAATTCAGCAAGTCGTTAAGGCAACCAATGCTAAAGAGGTTCTAGCAATCTCATCTTTAAAAGAAACTGGATTTAAAAAGTTAAGGGAGGTCCTGTTAGGCTTTAAAAATGACTAGTTTATCCTTTCAATCTCAAAAGTGCGAAATAACTCTTGCTGAGGGCTTAGAAGAATACCGAGCTTACTTGCAAGCAAACGGAAAAAAGCAATTGATTGATGCATCTGATTCAACAATCATTAGAGATCATGACGCAACTCATGTAATTTTTGGTCTTGATACCTCCCTTGAACAAGAGTCTTTATTAGACTCATGGGTTTTCCTTGGCTGCCAATGGAAATTCAAAGATCTTTTTGCATATCAAAAACTCCCTGAGATAAAAGAGTTGAATAAATATTTAAAAAATGAAGTTGGTTACTTAAAGCTTTTGCTAGGAGTCTTTAAGCTGATTCCAATTAAACTTAGGATCAGGCGCCGCGCAAAGGCAATGAATAAAAAATGGCCTTTTAAATCTCCAGACTCTCTAATGAATGTAAGGGTGACTGACCTGAGAAAGGAATATGGGATTACGATTCTTGAACCCGAAGAAAGAATTATAAAAGAGCCGCTAATCTGGAAAGGTACGATTTCTAACTAATGTCGAAAAATCTTGTTTAAATAGACCTAAGGGCTTCTGTTATATCCTGTCTTGCGGCATTAAATGCAGGCAAAAGACCGCCAATAAAACCTACAGCAAGGGCAAGGATCATACCTTGGATAACAATATCTCCAGTGACCGCAAATGCAAATGCTGTTTGGGTAAATGATCCGCCTGCAAGAGTTGAAGCTGTGTAACCGTTAAAAAATATGTATGCTGTCCCTGCTCCAATTAACCCGCCTAAAGTTGCAAGGATCATTGACTCAATCATCAAAGACAACAAAATGGAGCCCCCTTTAAAGCCTATGGCTCTCAAAGTTCCAATTTCAACAAGTCTAGTAGATACCGCGCTGTACATAGTGTTTAACGCGGCAAACACTGAGCCAATAGCCATAATGAAAGCAACCACAAGGCCAAAAATTCTAATTAATTCAGACCCAGAGGATTGATTCTCATAAAAAGAGGACTCTCTTTCAACCTTTAACTCTAGATTTGGATATGTGTCAATATACATACCTATTTCATCAAACGTGTTTTTATCAATTAGCTTTGCGCTAACTAAAGAAACTGATCCCTCTCTCCTAAAGATGCTTTGGGTAACCGAAAGGTCTCCCCAAATTTCAGATTCGTGTGCATCTCCATTGGTGCTGAAAATTCCTACGACTGACCAGAGGTTATCCCTTACCTTTATCTTGCCGCCAATATTTAAACCTTCATATTGATCAAATGCACCTTTGCCTACGATAACTTCCCCTGTTCCTGATTGAAAATTCCTTCCCTCAATAATTTTTAGCTCTGGTCTAATATCAAAACTCATTGGTTGAACGCCTCTCAGAGGAAGATTTGATGTTCCTTCTGCTCCTTTCTTTTTTAAATCAACAATAACAAAAAGTTCGCCAGACACCATGGGGCTATCATTAAGCTTCTCAATGCCTGGGGCATTTAATATAATGTCAATTTCTTGCATCCCAACTCCGCTACTCAATTCTGAGTTTGATCCATTTCTTAAAATCAGAGCCCTGTCTTCATGACCAGTACTAGATATGGTTGAATTTAATCCCTCTGCCATAGATAAAAGCGAGACCATAACAGCGACTGAGCCAGCAATGCCTACAATAATTACAATTGAAGACCCAGAGCGCTCTATAACCGTCTTTAAATTCATCGCCGTTATTCCGTAAACCTGTCTTAAAAAACTCATTTTTAATCTTTACGCAAGGCATCTACAACTTTTAAGGTTAATGCTTGATATGATGGAATGGCTGCAGCCAAAAAAGCAACCAAAAGACCCAAAAGAAACCCATTAAAGATAATTTTAAGATCAAGATTAAAGGTATTTGCAAGCATCCCATCAGAAAGCTCAACTACAACTGGGATCAGTAATAATGTTACAAGCAGCCCCATGGCGGTTGCTACAAAGGTTAAAAATATTGCCTCTAAAATAACTGATGTAAATAATTGCCTGTCTTTATAACCAAGGCACTTAAGAACACCTATGTCAATTGTTCTTTCTCTAATTGACTGCGCCATTGTATTTGCAGATACGAGTAAGATTGTAAAGAAAACTGAAAGCAAGATTGCGTTCATGATGAGTTTAATATCAGCAATTTCACCCGCCATCTCGACAGCCAGCATAGATTCGGGGCCTGATCTTGTTGCGTGGCTTGAATTCATAAACCTCTCATCAATTTGATTTGATATTGAATCAGCTAGGGTTGAATCAGAAATTTGTGCCATTATCATGGAAACCGTTCCCTTCTCGGTGAGTCTGGCTTCATCAAAAGCGCTCCAATTAACAATGGCTCCCATTTCATCGCCTGTAAACTTATTAACAGTATAAAAACCAACAACATCAAAGGACCAGTTGTAAGTTCCATCTGAGTTCATTGAAGTTGCTTTTAAAGATAGCTTGTCTCCTATTTTAATGCCTTTTTCTTTCGCCATAAGCTTTCCAACTATCGCTGCGGATGGGGTGGATTTTAAGACCTCTTCAGCTTCATCGGTTGTCGCAAATCTTGTATACACATCAAAAAAATTTGGGCTTGCTGCAAAAACCACTCCATCCATCATGCTTTCTATGCTATCTGCCATAAGGATATCGAAATACATTACCGCCTCAACCCCATCTAGGGTTTCAATATATTGCGCGACCGAAAGAGGCTGCTTCCCAAAAAGGTCATAACGGGGCGTTACAATAATATTTTTTGCTGAAAGCCCCTTGACAGAACCCGTAAAAATAGAAGTAAAGGTTTGCAAAGAACCAAACAATAAAAATGCTACAAACAAAGACATAATTGTTAGAAAGGTTCTGGTTCTTTTTCTAATAAGGCCTGTTTTTATTAAGGTCCAATACATTTTCTAGCTACCTAACTTGCCCTTATCCAAATGGAGCGTTCTTTTTGCTGATTCGGCAGCAGCAGGGTCATGCGTTACCATTATGATCGTTTTACCATGCTCCCTATTTAATACTTTTATTAAGTCAAGTATTTCTGATGCTGTCTGTCTATCCAAATCACCAGTTGGTTCATCGCAAACCAATATATCTGGATCTGAAACAAGCGCTCTGGCGATTGCCACTCTTTGTTGCTGTCCTCCAGAAAGTTCGTTGGGTTTGTGGTTTCCTCTATCAGCCAAGCCTACAACATTAAGCGCTGTAGAAACATGCTCATTCCTTTGGGTCGATGATAAATTAGTTAGCAAGAGGGGGAGCTCTATGTTTTTCTTGGCATTCAAAACTGGCAATAAATTATAAAATTGAAATATAAACCCTACGTTGCTAGCCCTCCAATCACTTAATGCAGAAGATTTCATTTTTTCTAAATGCTTTCCATTTATTATAATTGAGCCTGATGTTGGCGAATCTAGGCCGCTGATTAAATTTAGCAAGGTTGATTTTCCAGATCCAGAAGGACCCATAAGAGCAAGGTAGTCACCTTTTGGTACCTCTAAATTTAATTCATCTAATACGATAAGAGTTTCGCCGCCCTTTTGGTATGTTTTGTTAACCCCTTTAACTTCAATTAATAAATTACTAGACACTCTTTTGTCCCTATTTGATTTGAACCCTTTGATTCTCTTCTAAATTATTATCAAATTTAGCCACCACAGTATCATTAACAGAGAGGCCCAAAGAAATTCTTGAGTAACTGGCTGTTTCTTCCGAAATCTTTACCTTTTGGAGCTTTATTCTTCCCTCGTTAACAATCTGAACATGGGGGGACCCATTGATGTTGCTCAAAGCAGCTTTGGGAACCATGGGGTCATTTTTTCCTGAGGTTTCTTTTTGTTCTTTAACATTCTTTAAAAATGAAACCCTTGTGCCCATATCAGGAAGAACTCTCTGGTCTTTTTCTAGTAAAGCAATCCTTACCTTGACAGTTGCCTTATTTCGATCTGCCGTGGGAATAATAGCAATTACTTCTGCTGGAATGTCCCATGTAGGATATGCGTTTAGGTTTACAACAACTGGTTGGCCTGGAATTACTCGATTTATAAAAGCTTCATTTACGTCAACCTCAACCTCCAAAGAATCCATGTCAACTATGGTACAAATCCCGGTTTTGGTAAATCCGCCTCCGGCTGAAACGGGCGAAATCATCTCTCCGGGTTGGGCTGCTTTATAGACGACAACTCCACTAAAAGGAGCAACTATCTTCATATCTTGAACAATTTGTTGTTTAACTTGAGACAGAGCCTCTAGGCCTTCTAGAGCTGTTTGCGCTGCATCTAAAGATGCCTGGCTTGCTAATTCTCTGGCTGCTAACTCTTTGGTTCTATTGAAGACTCTTTGAGCCTCTTTTAATTGGGCTAGTGAATAATTTAAATCGGCAACCATAGTACTATCATCTAACTGTGCTAAAAGCATGCCCTTTTCAACATACATCCCCTCTTCAACAAAAACTTTCATTACTTTCCCAGTTAACTTTGATGATACTGTCGCTCTTCTTCTCGCAACTATATAACCAGACGCATCAAGAATACTTGATGCTGCAGAATTATTGGCGCTTAGAGATTTAACTGTAAAAGTTGTAACTTCCTTTAATTCTCCTTCTTGAAGATAAAACCAGCCAAAAACCAAAACAATAAGGGTCGCCAAAACAAAAATAGAAAGCTTGCTAGTTCTCAAGGGCTCTTTGTCAACATGTGGGGCCCTATCAATTTTTAAGTTATTTAGTAAGTCTTTTTTTTCTTCCATCTTTAATAGTAAGTATAACAACCCTCAATGTGCTTCATTCCAATTAACCCCCTGATTTGCATCAACGATTAGTGGAATATCTAATTTAACAGTGCTTTCCATCAGCCCAATAATTTCTTTTTTAGCTTGATCTGAAAAATCTTTATTAACCTCAAAAATTAGCTCATCATGAACCTGCATAATCATTTTTATGTCTGGGTTGTTGTCTCCAATCCAATGATCAACATCAATCATTGCCTTTTTAATGATGTCAGCCGCGGAACCCTGCAATGGAGCATTAATGGCAGCTCTTTCTGCTGCTTGACGCCTTAATCCATTAGAATCATTAATAGAAGCTACATGGAGTTTTCTT
Organism: uncultured Gammaproteobacteria bacterium; assembly: GCA_964444385.1. Classification (GTDB taxonomy): domain Bacteria; phylum Pseudomonadota; class Gammaproteobacteria; order Magnimaribacterales; family D2472; genus D2472. The sequence goes on along the minus strand of CAYUHD010000010.1, from coordinate 8,381 downwards.
CCTAGAATGGTCTCAACGAAAAGATTCTTCTTAGCCAGCTCCTTTGTGGAATCCATATATTTTCTTACGCCGGTATATCTTTCAAAATAGGTATCTAAATATGCTTGTGCTTCATGCCTTGGTATCCCTAGCTGTCTTGTAAGTCCAAAGGCCGACATTCCGTAAATTAATCCAAAATTAATTGCTTTAGCGCTTCTACGATGATCTGGCGTTACATCTTCAAGCGAGATATTAAATATTTCTGAAGCAGTTGCTGAATGCACATCAATATTATTATTAAATGCATGAGTTAAATTTTTATCTCCAGATAAATGAGCCATGATTCTTAGTTCAATTTGCGAGTAATCCGCGGAAATCAAAACATTGCTTTTCTCAGCTATAAAAGCCTCTCGTATTTTTCTTCCTTCAGCAGTCTTAATTGGTATATTTTGAAGATTGGGTTCGGTTGAGGACAATCTTCCGGTTGAGGTTACGGCTTGTTGATAAGAGGTGTGAATCCTTTTGGTAATTGGATGCTGAATATTGATGAGACTATCTGTATATGTAGATTTTAATTTCGCTAAGCCGCGATATTCAATAATAATTTTTGGGAGGTCATATTCTTCAGCCAATCTTTGAAGAGTATCCTCGTTTGTTGAGGGTTGACCTTTAGGGGTTTTCTTAAGAACAGGCAAATCTAGCTTATTGTAAAGAATCTCAACAAGTTGTTTTGGGGAGTCCATATTGAATTCTTCACCAGCCATTTTGAATGCGGTTTTAGATAAGTCTTCAATCTTAAGTGCTAGCTCATCGGAGTATTTTGATAGCATTTTTGCATCAATCTTGGCACCATTTGTTTCAACCCTAATGAGAGATCTAAGCATTGGATATTCAATCGAATTTAATAAGTCAACAAGCTTGGGTTGATCTTTGAGCATTCCATTTAAATGGTTAAATAGCCTCAAAGTTATGTCCGCATCTTCAACAGCATAAAATGTTGCGGTTGGGATCTCGACTTGAGCAAAATTAATTTGCTTTGAGGCTGAACCAACAACTTCCTCATATTTCATTGGCTCATAATTTAAGTAATGCATTGCCATTCTATCTAAACCATGCCTGGTTCCTGTGCTATTTAAAACATATGACATCAGCATGGTGTCTCCTAGAAATTCGCTAACCTTAATGCCATGTCTATTAAGCATAGGTAAATCAAATTTAAGATTTTGGCCAACCAGTTTCTTTTGGTTTATTGAGATGGCTGTGCCTAGAATTTTTTCAATTGAGCTGAGAGTTAACTGTTTTGGCATACCATCATATGAATGTTTAACAGGAACATAGCAACCCTCGCCTTCATCACATGCCAGCGAAATCCCAATGAGGTCTGCCGTCATTGTATCTAAAGAAGAGGTTTCGGTATCAATGGCAAATACATCACACTTATTAATTTTATTGGCCCAAGCTTTTAAATCTTTTTTTGTTAAAACTGTTTGATATTCTTTTTTTGCTTTTGGAGCCTCAGGTTCGTCGCTATTTTTGCTTTTAGAAGATTTAATCCAAGTTTTAAACTCAAGAGATATGAATAATTTATTTAATTCATCCTGATTCTCTTTTGCTTCAAGTAAATTCTCTAGAGAGACTTTTAAATCTACATCTTTTTTTAAAGTCACCAGTTCAACATTGCGATCTAAGTCTGGAATTGAATCTCTAAAATTCTGTCCCACAACTCCAGTCAATGAATCTGCATTTTTGATAATGCCGTCAAGTGTTTTAAATTCTGTTAACCATTTAGCGGCTGTTTTTGGCCCTACTTTAGGTACACCAGGGATATTGTCAGACGTATCGCCAACAAGAGCCAAATAATCAATTATTTGCGTTGGATGAACGCAAAATTTCTTTTCAACTCCAGCTACATCATAGATCTGATTATTCATTGTATTCATCATCTTTACTAGCGGATCTTCAACAAGCTGCATTAAATCTTTGTCCAGGGATGAAATAATCATGGGAATGCCTTTTTTGGAACCTTCTACTGCAAGGGTTGCAATTACATCGTCAGCCTCAACACCAGATATCTCAATCACTGGCATTCCCATGGCATTACATATTTCTTTTAATGGCGAGAGTTGTTCTCTAAGCTCATCTGGCATCGGTGGGCGATTAGCTTTGTAGTCTTTATAAATATCATGACGAAAGTTTTTTCCCTTAGCATCAAATATTGATAGGTAATATGAGTCTGGATTTTCTTTGCGTAGATTGCGAAGCATATTGGTAACGCCCTTAACAGCTCCTGTTGGCAGCCCGGTTGATGTTGTTAAGGGGGGCATAGCATGAAAAGCTCTGTATAAATAAGAAGAGCCATCTATCAAAAAAACTTTTTTTGCAGGTGTGTTCATAAAAATTTATTATGTCATTAGGCTTTTATATAAGCTATGGATAATATAAGGTCATCATGCATTTAATGCTTCTTTTTTAAATATGAACATAATAAAAAAAATTCTACTCCTGCCGCCGCTTGTTAATTTTTTTCTAGGGGCGGGGTTAATAGCTGGTGCTTATATTTTTGAAGTAATTGGTTATTACGATCCCTGTCCTCTATGCATCCTTCAGAGATGGTCGTTTGCATTAATTGCTTTATGTGGACTACTAATGTTAATTCCTAATTTGCACATAATTTTAACAAAGGGGCTTCTTTTTTTGGCCAGTTTGTTTTCTTTGGGTGGGGGTATAATTGCAGGAAGGCAAATTTATTTGCAAAACCTTCCCAATGATCAAATTCCAGCTTGTGCTCCACCAATGGATTTTTTAATGGACACCCTGCCATTCTTTGAGGTTATACAAACCGTCCTTCTTGGAGATGGTAATTGTGCAGAGTATGAATGGAGATTTATCTTTAATTTTGCTGAATGGGCTTTAATTTTCTTTATTTTCTTGTTTTTTTATAATCTTTTATTCTTATTGAAAGGGAAAACGAAAACATAATTTTGTAGCGTCACTACAAATTAAAACCTCTATAAAGTCTTTAAAATAAATGTTCTTTATTTATTTGACAATTTTTGTCAAATCTTTTCAAATCCACTACATTTAGATCTATAGTTATACTTCTCTGACAGATGTAGAATATTGTAGAATCGATAGAGTATAAGTTTTATGGAAAGAAGCACATTGACTGAAACATTTGAATTAAATACTGAAGGGCTTATTAAAGTAGCAATTGAAAATGGCGAAGGTGTCATTGCAAGTAATGGAGCTCTGTCTCTGGAGACTGGCGCTAGAACAGGTCGCAGCCCCAATGATAGGTTTATTGTTCAAGAAGATAGCACGTCCCACTTAATTGATTGGGGTGACATTAACAAACCCTTTGATGCTAAAAAATTCGCCCTTCTTTGGGATAAAGTTGATGCTTATTTAGCTGAAAAAAATCGTTATCTGTCTAAAGTCCATGTTGGCGCTCATGAAGATCACTATATACCTGTCAATGTTACAGCTGAAAGTGCATCACACAGCATGTTCTCAAAATTAATTTTCATTAGTCCGGATGAATTTAACCCGCAAGCTAAAAAAGAATGGCAAATAATGAGCGCCTTAAACTATGAATGCTCTCCTGAAGAAGATGGCACAAATTCAGAGGGCTGTGTAATCATTAACTTTGCTGCAAGAAAGGTGCTGCTTGCTGGAATGAAATATGCGGGCGAGATGAAGAAATCTATGTTTTCTGTTCAGAATTTTTTAATGCCTGAAAAAGACGTGCTGCCAATGCATTGTTCCTCAAATGTAAACAAAGATGGAAAAGTATCTTTATTCTTTGGTCTGTCTGGAACTGGGAAAACAACTCTTTCTGCTGATCCAACATGCTCACTTATTGGAGATGATGAACATGGTTGGGGTGAAGGAACTGTCTTTAATTTTGAGGGGGGTTGCTATGCAAAAACTATTGATCTTTCAAAAAAAAACGAACCTGTTATTTGGAAAGCTATTAAGCATGGCAGTATAATTGAAAATGTTTTCTTAGATGAAGAAGGTGCTCCTGACTATTCAAATACCTCGTTATCAGAAAATGGGCGTTGTTGTTATCCTCGCTCACATATTGATGATGCCATTGAATCAAATTCTGCAGGAGAACCAGAAACAGTAATATTTTTAACATGTGATTTAACAGGGGTAATTCCTCCTGTTTCAATCCTTTCCAAAGAAGCTGCAGCCTATCATTTTTTAAGCGGTTACACTGCAAAAGTCGGATCTACCGAGGTCGGCTCAACCGAGTCAATAGGAACTACATTTTCTACTTGTTTTGGAGCGCCATTCTTTCCTAGACCAGCAGGTGTATATGCAGACCTTTTAATGAAAAGAATTGAATCCTTTAATTCCAAAGTTTTTCTAGTAAACACCGGGTGGACCGGGGGCCCTCATGGTGTTGGATCAAGGTTTGATATTCCAACAACAAGAAGAATAGTAAACGCAATTCAAAATGGCGAATTAAACGACGTTGAAACCTGTCACATTGATGGGCTTAATTTAGAAGTGCCTGTTGAAGTTGATGGGGTTGATTCAAAGATTTTGACTCCCGAAAAAACTTGGTCAGATAATGAGCAATATGATCAATATCTCAAAAATCTTATCCAGCAGTTCCAAGAGAATTTTAAAAAATTCTCTGTAAGTAAAGCAATAGTTGCGGCGGGCCCATCAATTTAGCCCTAATTCATGACTACAAATGCGTTTAAGAGCTCTTTAAAAGCTCATCAAAAAAAAGGATTCTTTAGGAATCTAAAAATTCATCGAGGTATTGAAAGAGAATCTTTGCGAGTTACTTCAAAAGGAAATATTTCCCAAAAAAATCATCCTGAAAATTTAGGGTCCCCCCTCACAAGCAAAGACATCACTACAGATTTTGCTGAAGCTCTTGTAGAGCTTGTGACTCCAACTTTTGAATCTGCTGAAGAACTTTTTGATCACCTCAGCCTTCTTCATAAATTTCTTTATAGCAAAATGGGAGAAGAATTACTGTGGAATTTCTCTATGCCATGTGCATTTCAAAATGAAAAAGAAATCAGGATAGCCGAGTATGGTGAAAGCAATAGCGGAATGCTGAAGCATATTTATAGAAAAGGATTAAGGCTAAGATACGGATCTATCATGCAGTGCGTATCAGGAATTCACTACAATTTTTCTTTATCTAAAGATTCATGGAGTGTGTTGAATAGCGACCCAAATCAAGACTTTATTAATAAGAAATATCTTGGAATGATTAGAAACATTAAAAGAAATTTTTGGTTTTTATTAGAGCGATTAGGCGCCTCTCCCATCGCACATGAATCATACTTATTGAACAGAGAGCATTCTCTTAAAAAGCATCATACAAACGATTTATTTTTACCTAATGCAACATCTCTTAGAATGAGTGATGTTGGCTACCAAAGCAGCATTCAAGACTCTTTAAAAATTAGCTACAACAACTTAGATGAATTTTTAGATGCAATAGTGAGGGGTATTAAAACTCCAATTAAAGAATTTAAAGATATAGGGTTACTTGATAAAAACGGGCTCCCACAGCAAATATCTACCGGCATTCTACAAATTGAGAATGAGCTATATGACATTGTTCGACCTAAAAGATCTGGTCCGAGCGGATCGCGTCCTGCAACACTCTTAAAAAAGGAGGGGATAGAATATTTGGAGTTAAGAGGTATTGATATTAATCCCTTCATTCCTGAAGGTATTGATGAAAATAAAATAAAGCTTTTGGATATTTATATAATTCACTCTTTAATTTCTGAGAGCCCTTTAGCGTCTGATGAAGAGATTGAAGAAATTAAAACCAATCAAAAAACTGTTGTTAGAAATGGGAGATCGAAAGATCTTAAATTAATTCGCAATGGAGTACAAATTCCGCTGTTAGAATTAAAAGCAACCTTCCATGCAGAATTAGAACAGACTGCAAAGGCGCTAGATGAATATTCAGAAGGTTATTTAGGGGCCTTTAACTCTGAAATGAATGCTGATTTCCTTCCTGGTGAAAAAATAATGAATGAAATAAAATCTCAAAATCTTTCATTTCAAGACTATGGTCTTGCCCAAAGCAAAAAAATTGCAGAGGAGTATAAATTAACTAGCAATCAAGATTTTTCGGAGCTCATTAGTGCTGCTGAGACCTCGTTAAAAGATTTAAAGAATCTTCAAGAAAACGCGGGCATGGACATTAATAAATATGTAGAATTATATAATTCAAAAATTTAGGAAGAAAAATGAAAGCATTGCAATGTGTAGAATTAGCGGGTCCAGAAAAATTAATTTTTAGTGATGTGGATGATCCAAGGCCTGGTGCTGGAGAAGTATTAGTAGAAATTAAAGCTGCTAGTGTTAATTTTCCTGACGTCCTTATGGTTCAAGGTCTATATCAGTTGCAACCACCTATGCCTTTTATCCCTGGGGCAGAATGCTCAGGAGTCATAGCAGAAATTGGTGAAAGTGTTGAGTCTTGTAAAGTAGGCGACCATGTTTTTGTAATGGCTGGTATTGGCTGTTTTGCTGAGAAGCTTGTTGTTGAAGCAGCAAGAGTAAACTTAATCCCAAAAAATATGGACTTTCCTGTGGCGGCTGCCCTTCCAATGGCTTACGCAACCTCCCTATATGCTTTAAAGCAAAGGGCAGACCTTAAATCCGGAGAAACATTATTAGTGTTAGGGGCTGCGGGGGGTGTTGGGCTAAGTGCTGTTGAGATTGGAAAGGCAATGGGAGCCAGGGTAATTGCTGCCGCTTCATCTGAGGAAAAAATTAAAACTTGTTTGGAACATGGGGCAGATGAGGCTTTTGTATATCCATCTGGCGACTTAGATCGAGATCAGCAAAAAGAGCTTGCTAATAAAATCAAAGAGCTCACTGGCGGACTGGGAGCTAATGTTGTTTATGATCCGGTTGGGGGGTCTTTTAGTGAGCCGGCTCTTAGAGCCATGGCGTGGGAGGGAAGGTTCCTTGTAATTGGTTTTGCTACAGGAGAAATCCCAAAACCACCTCTAAACCTAACGCTTTTAAAGGGATGTCAAATAGTTGGAGTTTTTTGGGGCGCCTGGACAACAATGTTTCCAGCTGAAAATGAGAAAAATTTTCAAGAACTATTCGATTTATATACCGCAGGCAAAATTAACCCTGAAATATCTGATAGATTCTCACTTGAAGAATCGGCTGCAGCTATTGCACATTTGAAAGATAGAAAGGCTAAAGGAAAGGTAATTATTGATGTATAAAAAAGCAGGAATTTTCTTCCTTTGCTTAGTACTGACACAATGCTCAGAAACAATAGATTTAATGGATAGGCCTCTTCATAAAAATAACAGAGCTCTTCAGGGCGAGGAACATAGATTGCTACCAATGGATGGCTCATATAACACAAGAGAGCTTGGCGGTTACAAAACGCTTGGTGGCAAATCTGTTAAATGGGGGGTTTTATTTCGTTCTGATAAATTGAGTGACATATCAGAGGCAGATCAAAATTATTTGGTTAATCTTGGTATTAAAAGAATAGTTGATTTTAGATCTAAATCTGAGAAAAATGAAGATCCCGATAAAATTCCTCAAGACATAGATTATGTAGAAATGCCAATAGAAGTAGATGGTGCCATGAGAGCAAAAATTGAGGCTATTTTAAAAGGCGAAACAGACCGAGATGTTAAGAGTTTTTTAATTGAGGCTAATGAGGAATTCATAAATAACTATGGTCATATATATAGTAAGTTTTTAAAAGACCTGGCTAGAGAACAAAAACCTACTTTGTTTCACTGCACGGCTGGGAAAGATAGAGCCGGTTTTGCTGCTGCAATTACATTAATAGCAATTGGGGTGTCTAAAGAGGATGCTATTAAAGACTATATGAAAACAAATGAATATACGGCGGACAGAATTGAAGACATGATTTCAGAAATAGAGCTCATGAGCCTTTATCAAACAGACGGTGAGCTTTTAAGGCCTTTGCTTGGGGTTGAAAGAGAATACCTTGAAGCCGCTCTTAAGACTGCTGAAGATCAATATGGTTCCATTGAAAAATATATTAGAGAGGGTTTGGAAATTTCAGAAGAAGAAATTCAAAAATTAAAAAGTTTTCTTCTTGAGGCTTAGCGCCCCGCCACCAAAGACTGATAAGTTAAAAGAAGCCTTGTTTCATCAAAGGGCGGTCGAAAAAATCCTACATATTTAGCCTCAGGATTTACCATTAAGATGTTATTAGAATGGTTTTCAAAATGCTCTATATGGTCCTCATTCTGATTTCTTGGAGGCTCTATAACCATAACATTGAACTGTGTTGCCATGCTAAGCAAAGTCGACCTATTTCCTCTGGCTCCAACAAAACTTGAGTTAAACGCTTTTGCATATTCATCAACCTGATCTGCTGAATCATTTTCTGGATCAATGGT
>CAYUHD010000009.1:5021-30824 GCA_964444385.1 uncultured Gammaproteobacteria bacterium | reverse complement strand
TGGTATGACATTGAAGTTGATTTTGAGGGTAGTGCTAATTCATCTTTTGGTAATGGATGGGGTAATACCGATCAGCAAAAGTATGGATCTAACTTATCTGCTCAATATGCTCCTGGTAATGCAAATGGCTATCCAGACAAAGCTCAAACAGATGGAGTTATTGGAAAAATAACTTATTCTTGGAATCCATCTGAAGATGTTATGTACTATTTAACTTGGTCAGAAGGTTTTAGGCCAGGGTTATTAAATAGACCGGTTGGAGCGTCTAATGCAGCTGGAACCTACTCAGTTAAACCTGAAGTTAAGTCTGATGAAGTTACTAACTTTGAATTTGGTTGGAAGGCTATTCTTGCTGATGGTCAGCTAAGATTTAATGGTAGTGCATTCATGGTTGATGTAACTGGACTGCAGACAACTATCTTTGATCCAAGTATTGTTAACTTATTCTTCTCTGATAATGCAGCAGATGCTGAAATCAAAGGTCTAGAAGGAGACTTTATTTATTATCCTGATATGGATGGTTGGATGATATCAGGTGCTTTTTCAATATTAAATACAGAGCTTACTAAAAGCTTAGTTCCTACCGATGATGTCACTGTAGGGGCTGATTTAGCTTTCGCTCCTGGAATGCAGGGCAATTTAAGCGCTAGAAGAGAATGGGGTATGTCCTCTGGCAATACTGGACATTTTCAGGCTCAGTTAACTTGGTCTGATGACAGTTATTCTGATGTCATGGAACCTAATAAAGCTCTTCAAGATAGCTACAGCTTTATGAACGTTCGTGCTGGCGTAAGCAATGATGATTGGTTAGCTGAACTATATATTGATAACATTACTGACGAAAGGGCTGAAATTAATAATACTTTTGTCTTTGATAGACAGCGTGTTGGGATAATAAGACCAACCACTTTAGGTCTCAGATTTAAGCGATACTTTAATAACTAGTCTCGGTTTTAAGTAATATAAAAGGGAGCTTATGCTCCCTTTTTACTTTCATAAGAAAATATTATTTATTATTTTTGTTAAAATTACACAAAAATGAAAGAAGATAGATTGAATACAAAAGAAGCTACTCTCTCTGTAGATTTAAGTGAAGCTACGCAAGCTGTCAAGGAAAATAGGTTTGAAGATGCCCTTAATCTATTTGAAATAATCCTTAAGGATCATCCTGATAATATTGATAGCTTATACCTTGCATCTGTCTCATCTAGATATTTAAAAAATTTTGATGATTCAAAAAAATATATTGAACGTTTATTGCTCAATGCTCCTGATATGGGTCGTGCATATCAAGAACTGGGCCATATAAATCGAGACCTGGGGAACGAAGAAAAAGCAGTAATTAATTACAGACAAGCTTGTGAACTTAATCCAGCTTTATTAGCGTCATGGAACTCACTGTATAAATATTTTGTCAAAAATAAAAACCAGCCTGCTATTGATCATGCCCGCCAGCAAATTGATAAGCTGCAATCACTTCCCGCTGCATTGTTATATATAGATCAGATACTTAACGAGGGTAGGTTAGGCTTGGCTGAGACAAAATGCAGAGCTTTTTTAAAAAAGAATCCTACTCATACCTATGCAATGTCACTCTTATCTGAAATTGCTAATCGATTGGGTTATTTTGATGATGCAGAATTTTTGCTTGAAAAAGCTGTTGAATTTAAACCAAACGATGGCGATCTAAGAATGAAATATGCTGCAATTCTTAGGAAAAAACAAAAATTCACCAAGACCATGGAGCAAGTCAACATTTTGTGTGATCAATATCCAGACAATCTCACCTATCAAGCTCAAAAAGCCAGTGAAATTATGCAAAACGGAGGTCACGAGGAAGCAATCACATTGTTTGACGATATTCTTAAGAAGAATCCATATAATTTTAGTACGCTTACATCAAAAGGGCATGCTCAAAAAACCCTTGGAAAGACAGATCAAGCAATTAACAGCTATCAATCAGCATACAAAATAAAACCTGATCATGGAGAAGCCTTCTTTTCATTAGCAAATTTAAAAACCTATTCTTTTACATCTCATGAGTTAAATAGCATGAGGGATCAGGTTAATAGAGTAGATTTATCATTAAGAGATAAAACATATTTTCATTTTGCTCTTGCTCAAGGTTGCGAATCAATAAGTGAGTTTGATGAGGCTTTTTTTCATTTGGAAAGAGGCAATAAAATTAAAAATGACCAGAGTAAATATTCCATCGAAAGAATGGATGCTGAACTCCAGGCCCAGATAGATGTTTGTGATGAGTCATTTTTTAAAGATTTAGATGGAGGCGGACATCAAACCAAAGATCCTATATTTATACTAGGCCTCCCGCGGGCTGGCTCTACACTTATCGAGCAAATCTTAGCATCACACTCTATGATTGATGGGACCCTAGAGCTTCCAAACATTCTCTCAATTGCTCAAAGTCTTAGAGGAGATGATATTTATGGCAAGTTAGGAAATTATCCTAAGAGCATGCAGTCATTAACGCTCCAACAAAGAGAATCCTTCGGTAAGTCTTTTATAGATGATACTAGGATGCATAGAAAAGATGCGCCTATGTTTACAGATAAGATGCCTAATAACTTCAGACATATTGGGTTAATTCATTTGATAATGCCAAAAGCAAAAATAATTGATGCAAGAAGATACCCATTAGATTGTTGTTTTAGTATGTTTAAGCAATTGTTTGCTCAAGGTCAAGAATTTTCATACGGCCTTGCAGAGGCGGGCAGTTATTACAAGAGTTATGTAAAGTTGATGGCTCACTGGGATAAGGTACTGCCAAATAAGATCTTAAGGGTGAACAATGAAGATATCATTGAAGATCTTGAAGGGCAGGTTATGAGAATGCTTGATTTTCTTGAGTTGCCGTTCGAAGAAGAATGCATTTCATTTTACAAAACTGATCGATCTGTAAGGACTGCTAGTTCAGAGCAAGTTAGAAAGCCAATAAACAAAGATGGTATGGGTCGATGGAAGCCTTATGCTAAAAATTTAAAGCCATTACTCGAAAGCATTGGTGAAGAGCTTCTTCATCAAGAGGATATCTCTATAATCAAATAATAAATTCAGAAATTGTTATTATGAGTTGACAAATTACCTTCTCTAATGGAATTTTAAGAAAATTTTATGTCAATTATTAAAGCAAGCAATCTAGAAAAACATTATCTAAGCCCTGATAAGCCTGGCAAGACATTTGCTGCTGTAAATAAGATTAATCTCAGCGTTGAAGCTGGAGAAATTTTTGGTTTGTTAGGCCCAAATGGCGCTGGCAAAACAACAACACTAGAGATGCTTGAAGGGTTAAACGATATTGATAGCGGAAGTGTTTTTGTGAATCAGATTGATGTTAAAAAAAATCCTTATGAGGTAAAAAAAATTATAGGCGTTCAACTTCAATCTAACGAGTATTTTGATAGGTTAAATTTATCTGATTTATTAATTCTTTTTGCTAATCTTTACTCTGTATCAATTGACCCTAAGGCCATGCTAGCAAAGGTTGATTTAGAAAATAAAATACATGCATTGCCTGACGATTTATCAGGAGGTCAAAAGCAAAGATTTTCTATTGCTTGTGCTTTGGTTAACAATCCAAAAATATTATTTCTTGATGAACCAACTACTGGACTAGATCCACAAGCAAAAAGGAATCTTTGGAATTTAGCTAAAAATTTAAATGAAGAGGGCATGACTATTGTTTTGACCACTCATAATATGGAAGAAGCAGAATATCTGTGTGATCGAATTGCAATTATGGATCAAGGTTCGATCATCGCTCAAGATACACCCAAGCAACTTATATTGGATTATGCTCCAGAGCCTCACGAAACCCCAATGTATGGAAATATCGAGGATGTATTTCTAGCACTCACAGGTCATAGACTGAGAGATTAGAGAAATGCTAACAAAACCTCAAATTCATTTAGCTACTATCTTTATAAAGATATTTTACAGAGATCGACAATCTCTTTTTTTTAGTTTGCTCTTTCCGCTAATTTTTACAGGAATTTTCTTATTTTCAGACAGCGAACCAAACCCTACAAGATTAGGTTTAGTTAACCAGTCTCAAGATGAGCTTTCTATAAAGTTTGTAGAATTAGTTAAAAAAGAAAAAGTTTTTACTGTTAAAGAGGGATCTGAATTAGAGCTTAAAGATGATTTGATTGCGGGAGACCAGACTGCTGTAATCATTATTCCTGAAACATTTAATAATTTCACAAATCCAGGTAAATTAAGACTCTTATTAGATGCATCTCAAGTTCGACAAGTTGATTCGATTAGAGATTCTTTGGAAGCAACTTTGCTTTCAATTGAAAGAGACATAAGAAAAATTGAGCCAATGTTTTCGCTTGAACTGGAGGATGTGAAAGCTAGACCGCAAAGATACATTGATTTTTTGTTACCAGGAATTTTAGCTTATATGTTGATGAATCTTTGTATAGCTGGAAGTGGATTTAATATTGTTGAGTATCGAAGAAGGGGTATTTTAAAGAGGCTTTTTGTAACGCCTATCCAACCTAAAGATTTCATTATTTCGATTGTTCTAGCGAGAATGTTTATTATTATGATGCAACTTTCAGTCATTTTAGGTTTAGCTATTGGGCTATTAAAGATAAATATAATTGGTGGGCTTTTACCACTTTATGGTGTTATTTTATTCGGTGCATTTATTTTTTTATGTGTTGGTTTTTTTCTTGGTAGTCTAGCTAAGACCCAGGAATCAATTCGACCACTGGTTCTTTTATTTACATTTCCGCAGTTGATTTTATCTGGAATTTTTTTTCCAATCTCCTATCTGCCAGCAATGGTTCAACCTATAGCCAGCAGTCTGCCATTAAGCGTCATCGCTTCATCTATGCGCGATATAGCCAATGATGGAGCACCATTATTTGCGATCAATTTTAATTTCATTGGTATTGTCTTTTGGGTATTTACCAGTTTTTTTATAGCTACTAAGTTTTTTGTTTGGCAAAAAGTAGCCTCTTAATATCTTCTAACAAACAGCTGCTCATGTAGTTTTTTCTTGCTTATCACAACTGAAACTGACTAAGATGAATCTATGTTTTCAAGTAGTGAAGCTAAGTTTCCCAATGAACAAGAATTAGCTAAGTTCTTAATCAGCGAATCTTATTTTTTAGATGATCCAGAGATTTCTAAAAAAACAGAATCCATAATTGCATATTGCCGAAGTAATAAAAATAAACGCACCAAATTAGATGCATTCATGGAGGAATATGGATTATCTAATTCTGAAGGTATCGCTTTAATGTGCTTGGCTGAATCCATGATGCGTATCCCAGATGATAAAACTAGAGATGCACTAATTAATGAAAAGTTAACTTCTGCAAAATGGTCTGAACATCTTGGAAAAGCTGAGAGTTTCTTAGTGAACTCTGCCACTTGGGGGCTTGCATTTTCCAAGGAATTTCTTAAGGCGTCTAATTATGCTACTAACAATTGGTTAATTGTGCTTGGAAAAAAAATTGGTGAGTCATCTATCAGAGAGGCGGTCCAAGTTGCTATGCAGGTATTAAGTAAAGAGTTTGTTTGTGCTGAAGGCATTGATGAACTGAAAGACTCAACTTGGTTAAAGTTTCATAATTGTTCTTTTGATATGCTTGGAGAAGCTTCACGCAATCAAGAGCAATCAGATCAGTATTTTAAGTCTTATATGGAATCAATTCATATGATTTCAGAGATTAATGCCGCGGAGGATTTAAATAATGGGATCTCCATTAAATTATCAGCACTATATTCAAGATTTGATGCTCTTCATATAAATAATGTAAATAAATTCTTATACCCAAGATTTAAAGATCTTATTATAGAAGCTGCAAGAAAAGATGTTGCTGTAACTATTGATGCTGAAGAGCAAGATCGCTTATCTTTAAGTTTAGATTTGATTAAAAGTCTTTCTTTAGATCCAGTAATAGAATCATGGCCAGGGCTTGGATTGGCTGTTCAGGCATATGGTAAAAGATCCTATAGTGTAATTGATTGGCTTGATCAACTATCTAAAAAAAGAGCCAGAATGAATGTACGACTTGTAAAGGGAGCCTATTGGGATTATGAGATTAAAAATGCTCAAGTGAGGGGGTTAGCAGGCTATCCTGTTTTTACAAATAAACAACTCACTGATCTAAATTATTTAGTAACTGCAAGAAGACTGATGGAATGCTGCAACCTTGATGCAAGCTTTGCAACTCATAACGCTCACTCAATTGCGGCCATAATGAGCCTTAATGAGGGTAGTGATAAAAAGATCGAGTTTCAAAGGTTATTTGGAATGGGAGAGTTGCTCTATTCAGCTTGCGAGGCATCCTATCAGCACTTTCCAGAAACAAGCATCTATTGCCCGATTGGACGTCATAAAGAATTATTGCCATATTTAGTTCGAAGACTGTTAGAGAATGGGGCTAATAGCTCATTTATCAATAAGTATCTAAATAAAAATATCCCTGAAATCGATCTAGCCAAAAACCCAGCTGAGTCAATTAAGAAAAAAATAGATAATTTCAATATCTCTAATATAACCTTACCAGAAGATTTATACCTTCCACGTATCAATTCATCAGGATTTGATTTAAATGAAAATGAATCTATTGAAAACTTGATGAAAGAAATAAATGAATTTTCTAAATATACCTTTAATGCATATTCAAAATCTATTCATACATTTGCTAAACCTTATGCTAAAGAGGTACTTTCAAAGTGTTCTAATAAGATCTTAGGATCTGTCGCAACATGCGATCCAAAATCTATAGGTCAAAATATTTTCAAACCGTCAATTGAATGGAGTGATTTTGAGGTGGAATCTCGTTACAAAATTCTCACTTCCGTAGCTGATTCAATAGAAAATCAACGAGCAAAATTCATCTACTTGCTTATGCATGAAGCCGGTAAAACACTTGAAGATTCAGTCGATGAAATTAGAGAGGCTGTTGATTTCCTTAGATATTACGCTCAACAAGCTATTGGTTTACAGTCTCTAACCCAAAGGGGTCCGACTGGAGAAGATAATGTCTTAGAATATTGCTCTAAAGGGATTGTTTTATGTATCAGTCCATGGAATTTTCCTTTAGCAATTACAATTGGGCAAATTGCCGCGGCATTGGCAACAGGCAACATCGTTATTTCTAAACCCTCTGAGCATACTCCGATAATTGCCTATGAAGCTATAAATTTATTTTTTGAGCATGGATTACCTGAAGACGCTCTTCATCTTTTGCTTGGTGATGGAAGTTTAGGAAAGGCTGTTATTACAGGGCAGGCTATAGATTTGGTTGCATTTACTGGGTCGTTAAAAACAGCTAAATCAATACATAAGAGACTATCTACAAAATCTGGAAAAATTATCCCATTAATAGCTGAGACTGGTGGTTTAAATACAATGATTGTTGATTCTAGTGCACTGCTAGAAAGAGCTTGTGATGATATTATTCGATCAGCGTTTAATTCAGCTGGTCAAAGATGTTCAGCTTTGAGACTCCTTTTGGTTCATGAAGAAATTTATCACGAGCTAATATCGATGTTAAAAGGAGCTATGGATGATTTAACAATTGGTATTCCATCGGATTCAAGCGTAGATATAGGACCAATTATTAATTCGCAAGCACTTGAAAAACTTCAAAATTATCTAATTAAAATGAAATCAAAGGGCCAGGATATTTTTCAAACTTCAATAGATCAAACACTCTTTGAGGGAGATTGGTTTCCACCAACTCTAATTGAGATTAATTCAATTTCAATCTTAGAAGAGGAGCAGTTTGGACCGATCTTACATGTTGTTTCATTTTCTGAAGATAATTTGAATCAATATCTTGAAGAAATTAATGAAAAAGGTTTTGCTCTTACTTTCGGTATTCACACAAGAATTGATTCAAAGGCTTTGGATGCAGCAAAACAAACTTCTAGTGGAAATATATACATAAATAGAGATATCGTGGGAGCTGTAGTGGAAACTCAACCCTTTGGAGGTAAAAACCTTTCAGGCTCTGGTTGTAAGGCTGGAGGACCAAATTATCTAATGCAATTTATGGATGAGAGAGTGGTCACAGTAAATACTGTTGCAATAGGGGGAAATATTGACCTTATTAACCTGAATGAAGATAAATAAGTTTTAATTATGAAAGTATTTAGATTTTTAGTTTTACAAGATGCAAAAACCCTTATAATAAAAAGGTTTCTTTAAGTTTTTTTTTAAAACAAACTCGCTAAAACCCTAAAACTAGTGTATAAAGCACTTTGTAATAAATTAATTTATCTATTTCTGGGAGAAAATAATGTTAAATAAAGTTATGTGGACAGTTTCAAAACTATCCTTAACAACAGTAATTGCTGTAAGCTCAATGCTTTCAGTTGGTTCATTTGCTCAAAACAGCGAATTTATAGAAGAAGTTGTTAGTGTTGGTACTCGTGGTAAACCTAGATCAGTGTCTAGTTCACCAGTTCCTGTTGATGTATTAAATGCTGAAGATATCAGTAAAACTGGTACAGATGATTTGCTTATGCAGCTTCAAGGAAGTGTTCCTTCATTGAATGTTCATTTACAACCTATTAGTGATGCAGCAAGTATGATCCGTCCTGCAAACTTAAGGGGTTTGTCAGCTGATGCTACTTTGATTTTTACTAACGGTAAGAGACGTCATCATGCTTCAGTTATTGCTTTCCAAGGTGGCGGAGTTAATGATGGTTCACAGGGTGCAGATATTTCTGTCATCCCAGCTATTGCTCTAAAGAGAGTTGAAGTTCTTAGAGATGGTGCTTCAGCGCAGTATGGTTCTGATGCTATTGCTGGTGTAATTAATTTTGTATTAGATGATATTTCAGAAGGTGGAAGCCTTTCTTACAAAGTGGGTGAATACTCAGAAGGTGACGGCAACACTACTACTATCGCTGGTAAGTATGGTATGCCACTTGGTCAAGATGGTTTCGTGACAACAAGTTTTCAAATTAGACAAGCTGATGCTACTTCAAGAAGCGAACAAAGACCTGATGCTGCAGCCTTAATTGCTGCAGGAAATTCAGCTGTTGCTAACCCAGCACAAATTTGGGGAGCTCCAATAGTTGATGATGATATTACTTTCTTCATGAACTCAGGTGTAACTAACAGTGATGGTTCTGAGTCTTATGTGTTTGGTAACTACTCTGAAAGAGATGTGGATGGTGGATTTTATTATCGTAATCCAGACGGCAGAAGCGGAGTTTTCACCATTGGTGATTACAGAGCAGTTGGTAATGTAGATGGAACTTGTGCATTTGGTACAGGTGCATCAGGAGCGGTTGATCCTTCAGATTATGCATTGAGAGATCTAATCATGGCTGATCCAAGCTGTTTCTTAATGAACCAAATAGCTCCAGGTGGTTACACACCTAGATTCATAGGTAATATTACTGATACCTCACTTACAATTGGTAGAAAAGGCGATATCACAGAAGGTTTCCTAAGTGGCCATACATATGACCTAAGTGGATCAGTTGGCAGAAATGAAGCTGACTTTGGTCTTAATAATACTGTGAACCCTTCAATGGGTCCTGATACTCCACGTAATTTTTACACTGGTTCATATATTGAGTTAGAAAAAGTTTTCAACTTTGATTTAACAAGACAGGTTGATTCTATGACTATTGCTTATGGTGCTGAGTGGAGAGAAGAAACTTTTGAAGTTATTTCTGGTGAAGAAGCTTCATGGAAAGCAGGTAAATATGCTCTTCAAGGCTTTAATGTAGGTTCTCATGGATTTGCTGGATTCTCTCCAGATTCTCAAGGTGCTTTTACAAGAAGAAGTTATGGTTTGTATGTTGATTTAGAGAATCAAGTTAGCGATGAATTTCTTCTAGGTGGTTCTTTCAGATATGAGGACTACACAACATTTGGTGATACAAATGATTTTAAACTTAATGCTAGATATCAAGTTTCAGAAAATGTAGCATGGCGTGCTTCAACAAGTACAGGTTTCAGAGCTCCTACTCAAGGACAGGTTAACGTAGTAAATACTCAAACAACTCTTGTTGATGGGCAGTTAACTCAAGCTCAAACATTACCTGGTTTTAAGCTTGGTGCGGGACAGTTAAAACCTGAAGAGGCAACCAACACATCAGTTGGTATTGTTTATGATGGTGGTGACTTGTCACTGACAGCTGATTTCTTTGTAATCGAGCTTGAAGATAGGGTTGCTTTAACAAGTAACGCAGCTCCTACTGCAGCTCAGGTTGCTGCAATGGGTGCAGCTGGTATTCCTAGTCCAGAGCTAATTGGTCAAGTGAACTACTTCACAAATGACTTTGATACAGAAACAACCGGTTATGATATTGTAGCTGTATATAGCACTGAATTATTTGGAGCTGATGCAGACATCAGTGCGGCCTATAACCATACAGAGACAGAAGTCACAAACTCTGGAGCTGTAACAGGTGCCTCAAAAGTAAAACGTTTAGAGGAAGGACTTCCCGAAGATAGAATTACTCTTACTCTTGCTCAAACATGGAGCGATAAAGTTAGCTCATTTGTTCGCGCAAATATGTACGGTGAGTACTACGCAGTTCATGCTGATTGGTTTGGTACAGACTCTGATGCAGAGTGGACAGTGGATGCTTCTGTAAACGTTCAACTTACTGATAATTTCAATATCTCAGCTGGTGTTCAAAACCTATTCGATACTGAGGCTCTTAAAATTGATGGTTCAGCAGGTGCTGTTGCTAATGGCGTGCCTGGAAATGTTCTTGGAGGAATCTATTACGAAACTTCTCCTTATGGCATAGAAGGCGCTTTCTGGTATGTAAAAGCTGGATACAATTTCTAAGATTTAATTCTAGATTTAAAAAGGGTGCTTGTTAGCACCCTTTTTTTAGATAAAAAATTTATTTTTTGGACATTGCTGAAATAGAATAAAGTCCCAAAGATACTGCTGGGCCAATTCCAAATGCAAAGATTACTGTTCCGATGCCAATGGACCCTCCTAAAGTCCAACCGATGCTAATAACGGTTATTTCTAAGAGAACCCTTACCCATGCAATTGGAAGCCCAGTCACCTTTTGACAGCCTGTCATCAACCCATCTCTGGGACCTGGACCTAGATTTGCAATTAAATAAATTCCACTTGCAAGACCTACCATCAAAGTTCCAAAAATAATTTGAAGTATCTTTATTGTATAATCCTCCGGATGTGGAAGATAGGGCAGGGACCACTCAATTACTGCTGCAATTATAATTACATTTAATATTGTGCCTATTCCAGCATGTTGTTTTAAAGGTATCCATAACAATAAAACTCCAAGACTTATAAAAAAAGTAAGAAAACCAATACTTAATCCAGTTGTCAATGAAAGACCTTCAGCTAGAACAGTCCATGGGCTCATCCCTAGAGATGCAGTAATAATTAATGATTCACCCAATCCAAATAATCCCAAACCAATACAAAGAATTAAAACCGTCAAAGGTTTGGGTGAAAAATTTAATGGTTTTTCTGAGCTCCATTGAGTTTTAGGAACAGATTTTATTAAAAAAATTTTCATAGCCAAGCTCAGTTAAATTTAGTTATCGTTAGTTTAAGTGAAGGCTTAGAAAATTTCTGCTTTATATTTGTATTTATGATGATAGAGTCTAGTATTAATTAATTTTGGAGCAAATAATGAAAAATATAGTAATAGTTGCCATTTTGATTTTTAGTTTTGATGTTCTAAGTATGTATCATGAAAAACCAAAGGTTGCAGCTCAAGGAATGATTTCATCTGAAATATTTGATCTTGCTGGAGAAATGGACTTGTATGTTGAGAAGTATGAATCTTGCGGTGCAGCTGCTGGAGCAAAGCATTATCATCCATATGGCACTTTAGTTTATGTATTAGATGGAGAAACAACTAGCAATGCTTCTGGTTCATATGAGCCAGTTAGTAAGGATAATTACTGGTTTGAAAAATCTAATTGGATACATGGAGGAGAAGACTCTAATGCCCCAGCAGTTGATGATGATCAATGTGGAAAGATGCTTATTATTAGAATAGCTAAAAAAGGTGAGTCCCCGACTGTATTTGTAGATTAATATTTAATTTAAGCTTGTATTAATTTTTGCAAGTTTTGCTGTGCCAGGACACAGTTCTTTTTCAGCAAATTGATTGAGAGGTGTGTCTGAAATATTCAAAATTTCAGCATGATCTTTAACTTCTGGATTAATGTAAAGTAAGCCAGTTAATACCTTTCCATTTTTTTCAGCCTCATTTAAGCTTTGGATAGCCTTACCCTTATCCAGTGGATTATATTTTTTAGAGAGTTTTTCTAGAGTTAGCATTGCGCCATCATGCAAAGGAATATTTACTTTAGCTCCTTCTTCGTATGTGGTTTTAATTTCTTGCCCAATTGGAACAAAATCAAGGCTAGATACAGATTCATTATGTTCCCTAATATGGTCAAAGCTTTTAGTTGAGCCGATATGATTATTAAAAGTCACACAAGGAGAAATAATATCAATGAGTGAGAAGCCTTTAAATTCCATTGCTGCCTTTAGCAGAGGAACCAACTGTTCTTTATCTCCTGAAAAACTTCTTCCAACAAACCCCGCTCCAAGATGAATTGCCATAGTTGGGAGGTCAATTGGTGCAAAAACATTCTCTTCACCATACTTGCTTTTAGAACCTTGATCATTGGTTGCTGAGAATTGACCTTTGGTGAGACCGTAAGTTCCATTATTTTCTATAATGTAGGTAATGTTGAGCTGTCTTCTAGCCGCATGCATGAATTGCCCAATTCCTATTGCAGCCGTATCTCCGTCTCCAGAAACACCCAGATAAAGCAAGTCTCTATTGCCTAGATTAGCTCCAGTAGCAACTGATGGCATCCTACCATGCACAGAATTAAAAGCATGTGCTTGGTTTAAAAAATACGAAGGTGATTTGGATGAACAACCAATTCCTGAAAGTTTTGCAATTTGATCTGAAGATAGGCTTAATTCATAGCAAGCTTCAATTACTGCTGCACTAATTGAATCATGTCCGCATCCTGCACATAATGTTGAAATAGTTCCCTCATAATCTCGTCTTGTTAATCCAAGTTTATTTTTTTTAAGATTAGGATGATGATTTGGTGGTTTAATAATATAGGTCATTTTATATCCTCAGAAGTTTTAGGAATATTTTTTTCTGAAAGAGCATCCATAATTGAATCTGAAATAAATTTTGCGGTTATCGGAGCTCCGTCAAAACACAAGACTGAAATAAATTTTTCTGGACTAACTTTTCCTTCAGCCAATATTAGAGTTTTCATCTGAGCATCTCTATTTTGTTCGATTAAAAAAATAGATTCATGCTGATCTATAAAATCCCACACTTCAGAATTAAAAGGAAATGATCTTATTCTCATGGCATCTATTGGATATCCTGATAAAGAGAGCTGATCTAGTGACTCTTGCATTGGTGCTTCAGTACTTCCAAAATAAATTAATCCTCTTGAGCTAGCATTGGTTTCTTGTTTGAATACAGGATTGGGTAAGAATTTATCTGCACCTTTAAATTTTTTAAGAATTCTTGAAAGATTCCTTGCATTATCTACTCCATCTTCAGTATATCTTGCATACTCATCATGAGAGCTTCCGCGAGTAAAGTAAGCACCTTTTTTAGGATGAGTTCCAGGTAATGTTCTAAAAGGAATCCCATCTCCATCGACATCAAGGTATCTTCCCCATGATTCCATTTTTTCTAGATCGTCTTTCGATAGCACCTTGCCTCTATCAAATTTTCTTTCATCATCCCATTCAAATTCTGGACACGTCCAATCATTCATTCCTATATCAAGGTCAGATAAAATAAAAACAGGAGTCTGGAGTCGGTCTGATATATCAAATGAATCAGCTGCAAATTCAAAACACTCTTTTGGATCACAAGGCATCAGCATCACATGCTTGGTATCTCCGTGAGACGCATAAGCACAAGATAGAATATCTGATTGTTGAGTTCTAGTCGGCATTCCGGTTGAAGGACCACCTCTTTGGATATTAAAAATAACCACAGGAACTTCAGCAAAATAGGCTAGACCAATAAATTCTGTCATCAAGGAGATACCTGGACCGCTGGTTGCTGTAAAAGCTCTTGCACCATTCCAATTTGCCCCAATAGCCATTCCGATTGATGCAAGCTCATCTTCTGCTTGAACAAAGGCAAATTTATTTTTTCCAGTTTCTTCATCCACCCTGAACTGATCACAATATTTTTTATAAGATTCAGCTAATGATGTTGATGGAGTAATAGGGTACCAAGTACATACCGTTGCACCACCATACACACACCCCAATCCAGCACCATTGTTTCCATTAGTGAGGATCATTCCGTCAGTGAGGTTTGTTTCTTTAACTTTTATATTACAAGCATCTGGTAGATTTTTTTTTGCATAATCAAAACCCATCTCTAATGCTTGGACATTAGGTGCAATCAGCTTTTCTTTACCTTTAAACTGTTCTTGAATTAATGAAATAAAAACCTCTTTATTGATATCCATCAAATAAGATAAAGCACCAACATAAACTAAGTTTTTAAATAAAAGTCTTGTTTTAGGGTTTAAAAATTTATCAACACATAAAGAAGTTAAAGGGACCTCAATGATATTAATATCATCTCTATTAAACTCTCTCTTCCAAGAGGAATCATACAAAAGATATCCACCAGGATTAATTTCAGCTATATCTTGGTTATATGATTGGGGATTCATCGCTACCATAAAATCAATTCCAGCTTTGCGCCCCAAATATCCTTTTGCACTTGCCCTTATTTCAAACCAAGTTGGAAGACCTTGAATATTGGATGGGAAAATATTCTTTGGGCTAACAGGAATGCCTGATCTAAATACACCCTTTGCAAACATTTGATTAGCACTCGCAGAACCCGACCCATTTACATTGGCAAATTTTATTACGAACTCATTAATTGATGAAATTTTATTCATGAGTATACTTTTGCCTCTTCATATAAAAATGTTTGCATATCCCATGCACCGGTAGGACACCTTTCTGCACACAGCCCACAATGCAAACAAATATCTTCATCTTTGATCATGGTTCGTTTAGTAGGTAGTATCTTTGAGACAAGTAAATCTTGTTCAATATTTAACGCGGGTATCCTTGTGTTTTCTCTCACCTCATCTTCAGTACCATTGAACATAAAATTAATGCAGTCAGTAGGACAGATATCAACACATGCATCACATTCAATACATAAACTTTCAGAAAAAACAGTTTGTACATCGCAATTAAGACATCTTTGTGCCTCTTCCATGGCTAGCTCTGTATCAAAACCTTTTTCAACCTCAATTTTTAAGCTTTTAAGGGCTATATCTTGATCTGTCTTTGGAACAAGAAATCTTTTAGCTTGCGATATATCATTATCATATGACCATTCATGTAAACCCATTTTTTGACTTACTAGGTTAGTGTCTGGATTTGGTCTCTCATCAATATTTTCATTTTGACAAAATTTATGAATTGAAATCGCCGCTTGATGTCCGTGAGCTGCTGCCCAAATAATATTTTCGGGACCCCAGGCTGCGTCCCCACCAAAATAAACTTTAGGATGGGTTGATTGAAATGTTACAGCATTAACAACTGGCATATCCCATTCCCCAAATTCTATGTCTATATCCCGCTCAATCCATTCGAAAGAATTATCTTGGCCAATGGCAACCAACACATCATCACAGTCAATAATTACAGGCGCCTCATTAGTAGGAATTAGAGATCGGTTTCCATCATCATCGAATACAGCTTCAACCTTCTCAAACTCCATTCCAATTAATTTGCCGGCCTTATGAATAAACTTCTTAGGAACATGATTCTCTAGAATAGGAATATTTTCTTCCATTGCATCCTCAATTTCCCATTCAGATGCTTTCATCTGAGAGAATGGACTTCTAACAATGACTTTCACATCTTTAGCACCTAATCTTAAAGAAGACCTGCAGCAATCCATTGCAGTATTTCCACCTCCCAAAACAATCACTCTTTTCCCAATAGAATCAATGTGCTCAAAAGCAATACTAGTTAAAAAATCTATGCCTATATGAATATTTTTTGCAGCTTCTTGACGACCTTCAATATTTAAATCTTTTCCTTTAGGGGCGCCAGTGCCAACAAAGATTGCATCATAATCTTCTTTTAAAAACTCTTTTAGGCTAGTAACTTCAGAATTAAATTTTGTTATTAATCCCATGTTAAGAACCTGATCAACCTCAGCATTTAGGACCTCCTCAGGCAGTCTAAATGATGGAATGTTGGTTCTCATTAATCCGCCCGCTTGAGGATCTTTTTCAAATAAAGTACATTCATATCCCATTACAAGCAGATCTCTTGCAACAGTTAAAGAAGCAGGCCCACCTCCTATCAGAGCAACTTTTTTACCATTTGTTTTATCTGGAGCCTTAGGCAGTAAACCAGATACATCATCTTTAAAATCAGCAGCAACGCGCTTTAATCTACAAATAGCTACCGGCTTTTCATGAGACCTTGTTCTCCTGCAAGCTGGTTCACAAGGTCTATCACATGTTCGACCAAGAATTCCTGGAAAAACATTTGATTCCCAGTTAATCATATAGGCTTCCGTGTATTGACTTTGAGATATTTTTCTAATGTATTCTGGTACGGGAGTATGAGCAGGGCATGCATACTGGCAATCTACAACTTTGTGATAATACTGTGGGTCTGAAGTGTCAGTTACTGGCATGAAAGTTTTTACAGCACTCTTTCCATTTGTTAGTTTGAGGTTTTCTTTGGCAGCAAATATCTTAGATCTGAAATCTTCAACCACTGCCTCTCTAAGTTTTTGAGCTACTGATAATTCATGGGTATGCAAGGAAGTTCTTAGGTCAAAACCAAGTTCTTTACGAAGATCTTTGGGGACAGCGACCTTTACCC
This sequence comes from uncultured Gammaproteobacteria bacterium, assembly GCA_964444385.1. GTDB lineage: Bacteria > Pseudomonadota > Gammaproteobacteria > Magnimaribacterales > D2472 > D2472. Next base: position 13,932 of record CAYUHD010000009.1, on the reverse strand, counting down.
AATAGGTATTATGTCTCTTGAATAAGTATTTTGTATCCATATAATTTGGCTCCCCTCCAAATTAATTATAAGGTACAGGAAAAATCCTTTACTTATAGGAATCAATGAATTTACAATAACTATTTAATAGATAAAATGCAACTTATTTTCGTAAAAACTTTTTGTACCTTTTTTACTTTTAGTTAGAAATTAACTATGTTATAAGATCTGAGGGTAAGTTTTCATTTAAAATAAAACATGCATTGTTCATTAATGATCAAAATTTTATCTTTTTTTGTATTGACTCTACTTGGGGCATGCCAGGTTAAAGAAGTAAATCCACTTGAAGAAGCGCGAAATCCATATGTTCAATTTGGCGTCGAGGGGTACATGGGGACGGCGATGACATCATGCTTGGGAATGTCTCCTGCTGGTCCTCCGATTCGAAAAGGAAAGGATAAAGGAACTGTTTTCAATGAGGGACACCCAACTGAACAGACTGATTACTTTGATTGCATTGATAATGAAATTATCGAAGTAGAGAAAAAAAAACTTAATGATAAATCTGATTAACGTTTTAATCTAATGCAGACTTAAACGCTTCTATAAGATCATCAGTATTTTCAAGACCAGCAGAAATTCTAATCAAACCTTCTGGGATTCCAATTTCTTTTTTTTCTTCTGGTGATAGCGCAGCATGTGACATGGTGTAGGGATGCGTGACAAGGCTCTCAAACCCACCAAGTGACTCAGCAAAAGATAGAATTTCAACTTCTTTCACAAATTTCTTCACCGATGCTAATCCACCTTTAAGAATAAAACTTAACATTCCACCAAAACCACTTTGTTGTTTTTTAGCAATTTCGTGTGAGGGATGAAGAGATAATCCAGGATAATAGACTGATTCCACATTAGAATTATTTGATAAAAGCTCTACAATCGCTGACGCATTTTTTTCATGTTTTTCCATTCTTATCCCGAGGGTTCTGAGACCACGCAAGGTAAGATAGCTATCAAATGGAGCTCCGCTAATACCTAAATTATTAGACCAAAACTTTAACTTTGTAAGAATTTCTTCATCTTTTGTTATGGCAGCTCCCCCGACAAGATCAGAATGACCGTTTATATATTTTGTTGTTGAATGCACAACAATATCTGCTCCAAGTAACAGTGGGTTTTGTAGTGCTGGAGACAAGAAGGTATTGTCTACAGCAACTAAAGAGTTATTAGCCTTGGCTTTATCAGCAATTTTTTCTATGTCTACAACTTGCAACAAGGGATTTGACGGAGTTTCAATCCAAACTAAATCAGGGTTTATTTCTTGAATAGTTTTATCTACAAAAGACGCTTCTCCTTGATTAAAAAAATGCACCTCGAGAATCCCTTTCTTAGCTAAAGAAGAAAATAGTCTGAATGTACCTCCATAACAATCATGAGGAAGAATAACTTTACTTTTAAGTTCGAGTATATTGCTAACTAATGCAATAGCAGACATTCCTGAGCTAGTTATTTCTCCACCTACACCTCCTTCCAATTCTGATAGAGCCTCTATTAAATGATTTCGCGTAGGATTGCCCTCTCTTGTATATTCATATGGTTGATTTTTTCCAACCTCTTCAAATACATAATTCGTTGATAAATAAAGAGGGGCCACAACTGCTTTATGCTGTTTATCTGTATCAATGCCTGCTCTTGCAGCAATTGTTTCTTTGTTAAGCTTCTTTTTCATAGAATTTATCCTCCAGCCGTTTTAAAAATGGGTAGGCAAAAAAAAACCCATCCGCTTTGCTAGATAGGTTTCTTACTTCTATTTAGCTGAATTTATAAAGCACCCGCAAGCTGAATTCAAATCGGTGCAGAGTATAAGTTTAGTAGAAATAATTTTTCATGCAAGTATTTTACCTTGTTGGCCATTAAAAAAATTATGATACAGTCTATCCATGCCATTAGTAGATCCATTGAAAAATATTACTGATCCTCAAGCACAAGAGCTTGTTGATTTTTTTAATGAAACATTGGGATTTTGCCCTAACTCAGTTCTAACCATGCAAAGAAGACCAGCTATTGCAAAAGCATTTGTTCAGCTCAATATGGCTGTAATGGAGAATCATGGTGAATTAACTTCTGAATTTAAACGTTTAATTGCTTTTGTTAGCAGTAATACAGCTGGGTGTAGATATTGCCAAGCGCACACCATTAGAGCTGCAGAGCGCTATGGTTCTTCCTCCTCAAGACTTGAGCATGTGTGGGATTTTGAGAATCATGACTGTTTTAGTGATGCAGAGAAAGCGGCATTAAGATTTGCACAAGAAGCAAGTATAATTCCTGTGAATGTGAGCGAAGATACAGAAAAACAATTGCAGCTTAATTGGTCTGATGATGACATTATTGAAATCATGGGTGTAATAGCATTATTTGGTTATCTCAATCGATGGAATGATGTTATGGGAACTTCATTAGAAGATGAAGCTAAAGGCTCAGGAGAAGATTTGCTTAAAGGCATTTCTTGGAATGCGGGAAAACATATTTAGGAACCTTAAATTGCTTTATTTCACATTTGCTTTGCTTGTCTTAATTGCTATCTTTGTTGGTAACGCAGCTCTGTCTATATTCCTAGGAATCATTTTTACTTTTTTTTTAAAACCCTCTAAAACTTTCTTTTCTCGACGCATCGGAACAACCCCATTGCAGATTGGCATCGTGCTTATAGGTGCAACAATTAGTTTGCCATATGCCTTGAACGTAAGCTCCGAATACCTACCTTGGATTTCGTTATTTGTAATTGCTTCTTTTTTTGCAGGATTGCTCCTTGGAAAAATTCTTGGAATTCAAAGGCGTTTGGCTTTTTTACTTTCATCAGGGGCTGCCATATGCGGCGGAACTGCTATGGCAGCAGTTGCTCCAATTATTAAAGCTAAGTCACAAGAGTTGCTGATAGCAATGACCATTGTTTTTTTATTAAATGCTCTAGCAATAATTCTTTTCCCCATTGCGGGCCATTATTTAGAAATGAGCAATTTTGAGTTTGGCGCTTGGTCTGCTTTGGCAATTCATGATACAAGTTCAGTCATTGGTTCTGCATTAATTTATAGCAATGAATCAGCTCAAGTTGCCGCTACATTGAAATTAGGAAGAACAATTTGGTTGATACCATTAATTTTGTTAGCAAATTGGATTTTTAATAATCAAGCCCAAGCAACAAAATTTCCTCGTTTTATAATATTCTTTTTTTTAGCAATTGTTGCTAACACTGTTTTAAATTTTAATGAGGCAGCTTTAAATATTCTTCAGATACTTAGCCACGGTTTTCTCATGTTTGGATTACTATGTATTGGCAGCCAGTTTGATTCTACCGAACTAAAATCAATAAGTGGTAAACCATTAATTTTAGCTATGGTGTTATGGGCTGCTGTTATTCCAGTAGCATATTTTTTGGTCAAATATTTTTAATTTTAATTGAGTTAAGATAATCTTTGATAATGAGTTCAACAAAGGGAATAGATGAAAAATTTTGAAAATAAAGTCGCTGTAATCACAGGGGCAGGGAGCGGTATTGGTCGCGGTATTGCTGAAGTTGCAGCTGATAAAAAAATGCGCCTAGTTTTAGCAGATGTGGATGAGGCTGGGCTTAATAAAACCCTTGAGATAGTGAAAAGTAGAGGAGTTGAAGCAATAGCAAGATTGACAGATGTTAGTAACCTCAATGAGGTTGAAAATCTTGCAAGTCAAACTTTTGAAACTTTTCAAAATTGCAATCTTCTTTTTAATAATGCAGGCGTTCTAGGTCCTGCTCCGCTAAGTCAAGTAAATCGAGATATGTTTGATTGGTTAATCAATATAAATTTAGGAGGTTGTTTTAATGGTGTACATGCTTTTTTATCAAAAATGCAATCCTCTGGAGAAGAATCACATATTATTGCCACGTGTTCTACATCAGGTTTTATTGCATACCCAATGTTGGGACTTTATTCAGCCTCTAAATTTGGTATCAGAGGTTTAATGACTTCTCTTAGAACTGAATTAGCTAGCTCAAATGTTGATGTGAGCATTGTCTGTCCTGGAGAAGTGACAACCAATATTGTGAATAGCACATTTGAGAGCTCTTCCAATCAAGAGATTGAGCAAGAACCACAGGATTCAGATAGAGACCCAAAAGCTCTTCTTGAAGTGGCTGCTGAAGATGCTCAAAATACATATCCCATATCTCCATTGGAGGCTGCGCAAGCTATTTTTGCTGGAATTCAAAACAAAGACTTTTATATATTTACACATAAAGGGTATAAGCGTCAATTGGAAGAGATTTCAAGTGAATATCTTCAAGCCTTTGATCAAGCAATGTTTCAGTAGGGTGTAAGAGATGCTTAAAAAGATCTTAATTGGAATTTTTGTAGCTATTTTTTTTGCTGCTGTGATTTACATACCTAAAGCTATTAGGGTATATAACGTTGTCCATTTATTCGATGAAGATAAGATTGTCGACAATTTTATGAATATGAATAAGGTCTTTCCAACTACACCAATAAAAGCTTCAGACAGACCTCATATTTTTAAAACAAAACTCTTTGAGCTTCCTGAATTTTATGAAATGGAGGGAAAGGAACACAACCTTGCTGAGGCATTAGATTACTTTAAGTCAGATGGATTGATTGTCCTTCATGAAGGGGTCTTGATCTATGAAAACTATTGGCAAGGTAATTCAAAAGATCAGCCTCATATTTCCTGGTCAGTTGCAAAATCATTCCTTTCAGCACTCATTGGGATAGCCTATCATGATGGGTTGATTAAAAGCTTAGAAGATCCGATAACAAAATATCTGGAAGATTTTAATGGAACAGGTTACGAAAATGTCCCCATTAAAGATTTTTTACAAATGTCATCGGGTATCATCTTTAATGAAGATTACACAGACTATAACTCTGATATTAATAAATTTGCTCGAGCTATAGCGCAAGGCACTTCAATGAGAGATTTTGCAAAAAATTTAAAAAATGGAAAAGAGCCTGGGACCTTTAATCATTATGTAAGCATTGACACTCAGATGCTCGCAATGTTGCTAGAAGAGGTGACTGGCCAGCCAGTTGCTAAAACTCTTGAAGATAAAATTTGGACCAAAATAGGAATGGAGCATGATGCTTATTATATGGTTGATGATACAGGCATGGCTTGGGCTCTTGGCGGACTTAATGCTACTTTACGTGATTACGCTAAATTTGGTCAGCTGTACTTAAATAATGGGAAATGGAATGATCAACAAATTGTTCCAGGGCAATGGGTGCATGCATCACATTTAGCAGATGAACCTCATCTCCTACCTGGTGAAAATGACCTTTCTTCAAGTACTTGGGGTTATGGTTATCAATGGTGGGTTCCCGGCTTTCCTTCTTCTGACTATTTAGCAGCAGGTCTTTATAACCAATATATTTACATTGATCCAATTAGCAATGTTGTTATTGCTAAAACTTCCTCTAACTATAAATTTTATCAAGAAATACAGTACTCAAAAGATGCGCATGTTGCTATGTTTCGATCCATTGCTAAATCTATTACTGAATCTCAATAAGCATGTTGAAAAAAATACTTTTTACTTTGCTTTTTATCATATCTATGGATTCTAGCGCATGGTGGGATACTGGGCATAAGATGGTTTGTGATGAAGCTTATAAGCTATTAACCCCTTCAGCAGTAAAAGCTGTAGATCTTCTGATTGAAGAGCATGGCTCTTTTGGCAGAGCATGTCTTTGGGCTGATTGGATCAAGGGCGAAAGAAAAGATACGAGATCTTGGCATTACATTAATCTTCCTGATGCAGAGCAAAATACATATAACGCAAAGTGCCCAGAAAATGGATGTATTTTTGATTCTTTTTATAATCAAATAGACATTTTAAAAGATGAGTCACGATCATTTCTCATAAGAGAAGAGGCCTTATGGTTTATTGGTCATTTTGCGGGAGATATCCATCAACCTCTGCACGTCGGTTTTCCAGAAGATCGCGGTGGTAATAGCCATATGCTTAAATTTTCCGATGGAAGTAAAACCAACATGCATAAAGTTTGGGACGGACAAATTATAGAGCACATGGAATCACTTTTTGGTATGAATTACCTTTTAATTAATGTTACCCAAAAAATAAATGAATTTTCAAAGAATGATCATTCTCATGAAATAGAATCTTGGGCTCAAGAAAGCAGAAATCTTGCAATGCAAAAATCGGTTGGGTATCGGAACAATGAATTGAAGATAGTAACAAATCAATACATGGAAAATCATTTTGATATTGTGCAAGAAAGAATCGCATTAGGAGCAATTCGTCTCAGCCAAACCCTAAATAGAATATTTGAAGAAGGTAACTAATCTCTCAATATGCGTCGCTTTTTTAATTTACTTTCTCCTTCAAAAAAAACAAAACTAATTTTATCTTTTGATGGAGGGGGTGTGCCAGGTTTTGCAGCAGTTGTTTTTCTAAAACGACTAGAGATTGCTTCAGGTAAAAAAATTTTTGATATCTTCGATTTTTTTATTGGCACAAGTGCCGGCGGAATTAATGCTTTAAACATTGCCGGTCGAAAAGCTAGTTGCTTTGAGTTAGAAGATTTTTGGTCAAAAGAAAACCTAGCTAAAACAATGTCTAAAACATTTTGGGATAATGCGTCATTCTTACAAACAAAACCAAAATATGATGGAAAAGGCAAACGAGAAGTTTTGTTAGATTATTTTGCAGATCAATCTCTTGGAGAGGCTAAGAAACCTGTAGCAGTTTTAGCTTATGATGTTGAAAATAGGAAACCTCGTTTATTAAGCTCCTATGGTTCCCCAGGTATAAAAATGGTCAGTGCAGCATGTGCTACTAGCGCAGCGCCTATTTATTACTCTACACAAGAGATTGATGACGGTGCTTGGTTAATAGATGGAGGCATCGTTGCAAATAATCCATCTCTGTTAGGATATTCTGAAGCTAAAAAAATTTTTTCTGGTCATAAGATTAAGGTTTTAAGTATCGGAACTGGCATTAATATAGGAAAAATTAATGGAAGGCATTCTGCTAAATGGGGGGCTTTAGGTTGGTTTAATAACGATATTTTAGGGATCATGCTTGAATCTAGTATGTATGATGAAATAGCTGCAAATCTAATAGGTCAGAATTATCTTAGAGTTAATTCTCCAACAGGATTGGTTAATCGAAGAATGGACGATACCTCAGATCTAAATTTAGAGCGCATTCATCTTATGGGGATGGAGTGGTGGTCTGAATTTGGTGAAGATACATTAGAATTTTTAAATATTTAACATTTTAGGTTTTATTTAGAAAAATGCTGTACACTTCGTTTTTTATTTTTCATTTAAGAAGGAATTTTTATGAATATATATGTTGGAAATCTACCTTGGAGTATTGATGATGCAAGCCTTAAGCAACTTTTTGCTGAACACGGCACAATAACTTCAGCTAAGGTCATTACTGATCGTCAAACTAATCGCTCACGTGGGTTCGGTTTTGTTGAAATGTCTGATGGTGGAGAAGATGCCATTCAAGCATTAAATGATGCTGAAGTTGATGGTAGAAAATTGGTTGTAAACGAGTCTCGTCCTAGAGATTAATGTATGAGTTACTTGGGGCTGGTTGGATTATTTGGTCTTATCGGCTTAACAGGTCTTCTTAATAAAGTTCATCCAAGTCAACCCGGTGGTCTAATTAGATTATTGGGCTTGTTTGGTTTACTTGGCTTGGTAGGATTTTGGATTCCATCCTTTGGAGCTTGCGGAGCATTTGGAGCCTTGGGAGTATGGAATCATCAAAATACTTCAATTGCTCGACTGGCTTATTTGGGTTGGTTAGGAGTTATTGGAGTTATTCAAACTATTAGCTTTTATCTTTAGTTGCTAATATCAACAAGCCTGCAGCTATTGCTAGGTTTTTAACAAAATTTTGTATTTCATGAGCCTGAGAGGGATCTCCTGCTAGGGTCCAGAAATCATGAATATAAATATTTATAATAATAGTTAAACCACAAAGTATGATAGAAGTTAACCTGAGGTTTCTTCCAAGAATTAAAAAAATACCACCCAGCAACTGAATCACAATAGTTAATGGCAAAAGTACTGAGCTAAAAGGAACACCTTTCATTCTCATAAGCGTAAGAGTTGCCATAAAATCAAAAACTTTGCTTAAGCCAGGGCCTATAAAATAAAGACCAAGTAGAGATCTCCCAATAATAAAAAATAAATTATCGAATTTTTTTAACCTTTCCATTCGATGTCCTGTTATTAGTATTAATACTAGACTAACATTAATACATAAATAGGAGATTTACATGAAAAATATTTACCAAACATCGGGGCTTGCAATGATTATTTTTAGTTTCTCTGTATTTGTTGGAACAGCTCATCATGAAGATGCACTGCTTGAAGCTGTAAACAACTCAGATAGAAATGTTGCATATTCTGCTAGGGACAACTTTAGAAATCCTTATGAGACTCTTTCATTTTTTCAAATTAAACCTACGATGAATGTTTTAGAATTAGCCGCTGGAGGAGGTTGGTATACTGAGATACTAGCTCCATACCTTAAAGCTGACGGACAGCTTTTTGTAACACATTACAATCCAGAGGCTGGAGAATATTATAAACGCTCCAGAAATTCCTATGAAAAGAAGGTTGCATCAAACCCCTTGTTTGAAGGCATTAAAGTTATTACTATGGAGACTCCACCAGCCCAACCCTTCACCAAACCTGAAAGCCAAGACCTGGTTGTTACATTTCGAAATCTTCATAATTGGTTGGCACGCGATGCAATGAAAGCTGTAATGCAAGAAGCATATAATTCATTAAAAGAGGGTGGTTATTTTGGAGTTGTAGAGCACAGAGCACCAGAGGGTTCCAGTTTGGAATTTATGAAAAAAAATGGTTATGTCTCTCAATCCCTTGCTATAGAAAC
>CAYUHD010000009.1:0-5011 GCA_964444385.1 uncultured Gammaproteobacteria bacterium | reverse complement strand
AGCAAATCCAAAGGACACTGCTGATCATCCAAAAGGAGTTTGGACATTACCCCCTTCTTTTCGCTTAAAAGATACAGACAGATCAAAGTATGAAGAAATAGGAGAGTCAGACAGAATGACATTGCTATTTAAGAAATAGCAATTTTCATTATTTATGAATATATGTAATTATAAGATTTAATTTTATACATTTATTCCAAGGAGAATCATATGAAAAATATATTTTCAATTTTGGCTTTTACATTAAGTTTAAGCTTGTATGCTGCTCATCATGAAGAAGGTGAAAAAGATACTGCTATGCACGAAAATAACTTTGTCTATATTTCAACATATACTCAACCTGCTGGCGGCAACCCAGAAAGATTAAAGAAATCACTCCTAAGTAACCTCGATACTCTAGAAGAAAATGGATATAACGCTTGTGGAATGCTTAGACATCAGTTTGGCGGAGGTAGATCATTTTTGACTTATTGCTATTTTGATAGTTGGGATCAATTTGCAAAAATTAACGATTCTAATAATCCAATTGCAGGCGGCAGTTCAAGGCAACTATTTGGAGATCATACAGATAAGTTAGCAGCAGTGGTTGTCAGAAACTTAACAACGCCAACACCTTATGTTTTAGAAGCTAAATATTCTTTTGGCCCTTATTTAACTGATAATGAGCGACGAGCTAATGCTAGAAAATTATTTGATGCTTACGACAAAGCATTCGGTGGTTGTAATATGGCTGAGCATTTTTGGGGTCCAGAGCTTACTTGGAATTTTTATTGTGGCTATGATAGTTATGCAGATTGGGCCACAAAAGTAGAAGCATTATCTGTAATACATGAGAAAGAGCTTGCAGATACAAAATTAGATGTATTGGATCATTCTGATCATTTGATGACAAGAGTCAAAAGGTAACTTAATTTTTTAATAGTAACTTAATTTTCTAATGAAAGAGGGGTAATCCCTCTTTTTTATTTGTAATAATGATTATCTTAAGTACAATTTTTTAAAATTCAAACATTCATTTCTGAAAACTTGACAACCTTGTCAATTTTCTGATAATTTTATATAACTTATTGGGGAATAATCATGAAATTTATTAAATTATCTTTGCTACTGTTACCTTTTATGGTAATGGCAGACAACCCTGTAGCACCTATGGATATAGATTCTACAGATCAAAATTTATCTAATGCAGCAGTTCAAACTCAAGAAAAAGCTGTTGAAGTAGCCGAAGTAGCTCAATATGAGTCATCTAGTTCCTATTCTGACTCAGCGGGAATTGAAGACGTTATAGTTACTGCAACTAGGCGAGAAACTAATATTATGGAAACTCCAATTGCTGTTTCCGCTGTAACTCAAGAAGAGCTTACTAAATATGGTATTAGCAATATTAAAGACTTAAGTTATGCACTGCCTGGTTTATCAATTCAGAATATGACTGATACTTCAGCTCCTATTATTACTCTTCGTGGTGTACGTTCTAACAACGTAACTGAAGTTGGTGACCCAGCCGTAGGTATTCACGTGGATGGCTTATACGTGGCAAGACCTCAGGCTGCAGCAGCTTTAATGTTTGATTTAGAAAGAGCTGAATTATCAAGAGGCCCTCAAGGAACCTTGTACGGAAGGAATTCAATTGTAGGCTCATTGAACATCATTACTGCCAAACCAAATTTAGATACTCAGGGTGGATCTATTGTTGTAAATGTCGGAAGATTCAACGAACAAGGAATTCAAGGCCATTATAATTTACCAATCAGTGATAGATTTGCTGTTAGGTTGGCTTTTTCAGATCAAACGAAAGATTCATATCTAAACGGATATTATGATGGCTCTCAACCAGATTGGAGATTTTTACCACAAAATGTTCAAGATCAAATAGTTGCAGGCGGTGTGATTACTGATCAAAGTCAAAAATCAACAAGTACAGACCATGCTTGGTATTGGGGTTGTCAATCCTGGCAAGCTGGTTGTTGGGCTGATCCGGGCTGGCAATATGGCGTTCCATACGCAACTAAAGTAAAAGCAGATCCGTCCAATTTTTACAACAATGTTGACAATCATGCCTATCGTTTAAGTGCTCTTTATGTCATTGATGACACAAGTGATTTAAATGTTCAATATGAAGTATTCCAAGATGATGGTGCTGGATGGCAAAACACCTATTCATGCGAAATGATGGCAAAAAGAAGCGGAAAAACCATGGGTGATCCAGCCATTTACCCTGCTAATACTTGTGCAGACATTCAAGGTACAGAAAATCGATATACATCGTATGTAAATACTCCAGGAATACTAGATATTGAAATTGAATCTATTAGAGCAATTTATAATAAAGATCTTGGTGATTATGATTTAAAAGTTAAGGTTGGCAGACAAAATCTAACTCAGTATTCACAGTGGGATACAGACGGTGGTGCTAACTATGCATGGGACATGGCATTTGTTATTGAGGATTATACTGCTGAATCCACAGTTGTTGATATTGAGCTAAGTAACAAATCAAATGATCTCGCATGGGTTGTTGGTGCTTTCTACATGAAAGAAGACAATGACATGCTTGCGTACTTTCATGCAAGTTTAAATGGCGATAGTATTTTTGATCAGCCAAATAGAATCGTTGAAGCCAAAGCTCTTTTTGGCCAAGCAACATATGCAATTGATGACGATTTATTCTTTACTTTTGGAGCTAGATACACAGAGGAAAAGAAATCAGATGAAGGAGGAAAAAACTGGGAATGTTCAGTTTGGAATAGTTGTTATACAAGCACTGAAATTTGGGGCAATAGATTCCAATGGTTACCTCAACTAAATGCTCTTGCTCCTAACTTTCATGTTGCAGGCGGGTTATATAATGGCGTAAATTGTACTGCTGCTGGCGGTCCTTACGGTGGTGGTCCATACTTTGGTGGAACAGGATGTATGGTGCAAACCACATCAAATGATGTAGCTAAAACTTATCATAATTTTGATTGGAGAATCGGTCTTGATTATGATCTTTCAGATGATGCCTTTGTCTATGGATACCTTGCTACTGGTTTTAAGGCAGGAAGCATTACGGATGTTTATGTAAGAGGCGCGGACTCGCTTCACCCTGAAGGTCCCGGGTCTGTCGTAAATACATCATATGGCCCTGAAGAAGCTTTAACATTTGAGATGGGATATAAAGCCTCTTATTTAGAAAATAGATTAAAGCTAGCTCTTAACTATTATCAAACTCAATACGATGGCAAGCAATTTACAGGAAATGTTCCAGTTGATTCAAGAAACGCACAAGAGTACGATCGTGAAACAGGCGGGTTGGTTGATGTTGTGCAGATAGTCACTATCTGGGGCACACAAAACTTTGGCAAACAAGAAATGAGTGGTGTCGAATTAGAATTTGACTATATTCCATACGAAGGCGGCAAGCTGAGCGGATGGGCAACTCAAATGGATTCAGAAGTAACTTCTGATTTCATTACTCAATGGTATTATGGCCAAGACGCACAATTCGGAAGACCTGATTATGGCGCTTCAATTGCTAATGTTCCTGAAAATTCCGTTAACTTAAAAGGTAATGAAACTCCTTATTCACCTAATCTAGCTTTTACAGTTAGATTTGAGCACACTTTTAATTTAGGAACTATGGGGACCCTAGCTCCTTCTATTAATTACCATTGGCAGTCAGATGATTACCTTTCAATCTGGAATGCTGACAAGCATGTAAATGATCCAGGTGGTTATGGAACTGGTGTTGGTGATAGTTTTGCAGATCTTCCTGGCTATTTCCAAGACTCAGTTGCAGAGTTTGGTGATCAAAGGGGTAGTTGGGATATGGTTGACCTAACCGTTACATATAAACCAGCTGGCGAATCATCATATTATGTCCAAGCTTATGCTTACATCGTGACAGATGAAGAAGTAGCATGGTTCAGAGGTGTTGAGGCAGGTAACCCAAGAGGCGCTTATTCAGCTCCATCTCAGTATGGTATTAGAGTAGGTTATCATTGGTAAAAATTAGAATATTTATTTTCAATAAATGATTTATTAAATCCACTAAATTCTTTTAATCTTTTCGAAAGATCATTTTGATCCCCTTTTTGAAGAAGTGATCTTTAAAAGGAGGGTATTAGCCCTCCTTTTTTTGTTAGAATCAGTGGATGAAATTCACTCCAATTATTTTTCTTTCTTTATTTCTTTTCAGCTGCTCCGTATCTTCTGAAGTTGAATCAACATATTTAACTGAAAAGATCTCATATCTATCTAAGAATATATTGGGTTTTGAAAATTTATTTGGAGACGGTTTAGATACTCAAAAAAATATAGAAATATATGGGGTGTTACATTTTCCTGATAATTACGACTCATTAAGACAATACCCAACTGTTGTAGCCTCTCACGGCTCATCTAATTGGCGAGCCCATCACTTAAAATACTTAGAGCAGATGCGCCAAGCTGGTTTTATTGTTTTTTCCATGCATCCTTTTGATTCAAGAGGCATTGACAGTACGGTTGGTAACCAAATAAACGTTACTAGTGAAACTGTTATCTACGACATGGCTATGAGTCTTAATCTATTGTGGGATGATCCTAGGATCGATAATCAAAAAATTTATGCTGCTGGTTGGAGTCTAGGTGGGACAGCAACTCTATTTAATGGATGGCTTCCACTTCAAAATTCAATTAACAAAAAAGGAGCATCATATGCTGGATACCTTATGTGGTATCCTGGGTGTTTAGCATTACCTGATCTAAATGAATGGGATAAAGACTTAATGCAAATTTACATAGGTGAAGAAGATAACTGGACTCCTCCTCAACCATGTAAAGAACTAGTTGCTGAAATAAATACGAGAGGGGGGAATGCATTTATTGAGCTATATCCCAATTCTTTCCATTCCTTTGATGGTCCATTGCCGCTAAGATTGATCCCAGACGCCTATAGTTGGGCTAACTGTAAATTAAAACTTAATGCGAATACCAAAAAAGTCTATGACCCAGAAAATACATTGCTAGATTTTTCTGATCCAAAGCT
>CAYUHD010000008.1:0-38048 GCA_964444385.1 uncultured Gammaproteobacteria bacterium | reverse complement strand
TCTGATTGCCTGCTTTATCTTCCATGGATATATAGTAGATATACCAAAGTCCGTCAGGTGCATTAGCTCCCATTGTTTGACTAAGAGAAAAATTGCCATCTTCGTCTAAAACGACATTGCCTCCAGGCATGTAAATAGTCTCGCCAGTTAACTCATGTTTGATATACAGGCTTAATTGGCCATCAATCATGCCAGACCCATCATCGGTTAGCGTCCCGGTAATGGTGATGACGGTTGCTCCATCATCATTGACTGTATGGGTGAAAGTTAGATTTGAAATCTCTGGGGCAACTGCATCAAAGACTACTTCCACGCCTAAATTGGCTGTTTGCGTATCCCCTGGATCGGAGCCTGAAACTGTGATTTGAATATCATAGATACCATCGCGATCAAAATCTAAAGCCGTATTAACAAAGGCTTGTTCATTAAACGTTAAAACGCCTGTGGTTGCATCGATGGAGAATAGATCCTTGTCTGCTCCCCCGGTGATGGCAAAGGTTAAATTGTCAGCAGCTGAAAAAGAATTTTTTAAATAACTCAGACCAATTTCTTTTGTCCCGTTAGTGACGCTAAAGGTATCTAAAAATTCTAAATCTAATGCTTTCATATTAATCTTAGCCGATCTATTACTGTGGATGAATATGCTTTAAATAGCAACATAGAATAATTAGAAGAAATTAAATCAATTTCTAGGTAATTAAGCTTAAAATAAGACTAAATTTCTCGAAATGCTTCTTCGGTGACTTTGGTTACCGGTTCAAGTAAATAATGCATGATGGTGCGCTCGCCGTTGACAATATCAACTTGCGCTACCATGCCTGGCAGCATGGTAATTTTTTTACCCAAAGAAGTGGTGTCATTGATGCGAACAGATATTTCGCAGAGATACCACAAAGAGCCATCGTCTTTTAAGATTGAGTCAGCGCCTACATTCAGCACCTTGCCTTCCAAGGATCCAAATTTTGAAAAATCAAAAGCTGTAAGTTTCACAATAGCTCTTTGACCGGGCATGATTAAAGCTATGTCTGCCGGGCTTATTTCCACTTCAATGATTAGCTCCTCATTTAAAGGCACAATCTCAACCAATGGACTACCGGGATCGGCCACGCCTCCAATGGTAGTAATGACCATGCGATTAATGATCCCATTTTTTGGAGATACAACCTGAGTTCTGGACACTCGATCTTTTAAAGCAGGGATACGTTCTTGCAAAGATTGTATCTCAGCATTTTTACGGGAAATCTCTGATTCCGCATTGGCTTTACGTTGCAAGACCCGAATCAATTCCATTCTAGATTCAGCACCCTGCTCGACCAGAGGTTCTAAAATAGATAGTTCTTCAGTGATCAGGGTTCTAGAATTTTGCAGGAATGAGACTTCTGCCTTAAGGTTTTCTAATTGTATTGAAGCAGCATCTAGCTCAGATTTTAAAAAAGTATCATCGAAGGCCAACAATAAATCTCCAGCTTTAACAGTATCTCCAGCTTTAACAAACAGTTCTTTAACAATCCCGCCTTCTAAATTTTGAATAACTTGATTCTTAGCCGATGCCACAACCTTGCCCTCACCACGGACAACTTTTTCTAAGGTTGCGAGGTTAGCCCAAACAATAAAAATAAGCACAAAAGAAACAATCAAAAATAAGATGATGTCTCCTGTCTTGCCTATGTATTTTTCCATCTTAATCTTTGGGTTGTTGAATTAATTTTTTTAAAGCTGCTTCTCTGGGTTCATCCAAGACCACTTTCCCATCAGACAAAACAATGACTCGATCCACAGCATTGACAACCGGCAATCTGTGAGTGGCAACAATAACGGTTTTACCCTCGGTTGCCTTAGTTAATTTTTGAGTGAACATTTGCTCTGTATTTAAATCCATTGATGCCGTGGGCTCATCCAGCATTAAGATTTCTGAATCAGCAATCAAGGTCCTGGCCAAAGCTATGGATTGCCTTTGGCCACCAGAAAGGGACATGCCTCTATCAGCCAATTGAGCGTCTAGACCTCCCGGAAGCAAATGTAAAAAATTAGACACTCCGGAAATTTCCAGCGCTCCTTTAAGAGCCTCATCGTTAATCCAGTTTCTGCCGAGAAAAATATTCTCTTTTAGTGAGCCTGAAAATAAATGAATATCTTGAAGTTGAATGGATATCTTCTGATTGAGAGCATCTTTGCTGATTTGTGAAAGAGGCAATCCTGAGTACTGAATGTCCCCATGATTTGATTCTAATAACCCAGAGGCCAGCTTTAAAAGCGTTGACTTGCCCGAACCATTTTTTCCCAAAATAGCAACTTTTTCTCCTTGTTTAATGGTGAGATTGAGGGATTGGATGCACTGCTGGTTTTCTTCATAACCAAAAGATAGATTTTTGTACTCAAGATCTCCAAGGGTTTCTGGAGAAATAGAATCTGCATTTAGATTGGTGTTGTGATTCTTGCATTCAGCCATTAATGCATCGAGTTTTTCATAGGCTGCCTTAGAGGCGTGAAGCCTACCAAATAAACCTGCAATCTGACCCAAAGGACCCAAACATCTTGAAGAAAGCAAAACCGCTGCAATCATGGCGCCCATAGATATATCACCAGAATAAATTAAGAATGTTCCATAAAAAATAATTAAAACCAAAGAAAGTTGTTGGGCTGAGCTTGCAATGTTGACTGCCAATTGACTCAACATCTTAGACTTTCGAGTTAAATCAGAGCTTTGGTCAATGGCTTCTTGATAGCGATCTGTAAAAAGATCATGACTACCTGTTGAATGGATGGACTCCAATCCTGAAAGACTTTCTACCACCACCGAATGTTTACTTTTTGTGTTAGTGGTTAAAGTTTCGCTAATGCGGTTTAGAGTTGGTTGTACAATAAAACCAGCTCCTATTACCAAAGGAACCATGATCATAGGAACAAAGGCAAGCGGCCCAGCGATCAAATAAATCACTCCAATAAATAATAAAATGAAGGGTAAATCTATCACCAAAGCCAAAGAGGCTGAGGTAAAAAACTCTTTCACCAAATCAAAATCTTTGATGGTGTTAGCAAGCCCGCCAATAGATGTTCTTAGACGCGAGGTGTAGGATCCAAGCACCGATCCATAAATATCCTTACCAACAGTGTAATCAATTTGTTGACCTGCAAAATCGATAAACCAAGCACGTAAATTCCGTAATACAAAATCAAAAATTAAGACAACCAACATACCCATAGTAAGAGCGTATAAGGATGAAAAAGCACCGTTAGGAATCACGCGATCATAAACCACCATAATAAAAATAGAGCTTGCGATGGATAAAAAATTAACCATCCCTCCTGCCAAACCAACTCGCCAATAAATGGCTTTATGAAAAAAAACTTTACTCCAAAACCAGTGCTCATTCATGTTAATAGTTTTCCTGAGCGATCATGATGTAAGAGTCCAATGTGCCTGTATAAAATAGATGTAAATGTTCTGCCATTCTGACTTGCTTGGTATTTAACACAAGTGCTTCAGCAGCTTCTAAGTAATCTCTTTCAGATTGTAACAATTCTAATAAAGAGATATTGGCAGCAAAAAATTGAGCTTTAAGTTGCTCTCTGCTTTGAACATTGGCTTTATAGGCTTCAGCAAAAGCTTCCAACCTGAGCTTGCTTTGCTTTAATTCTGCTAGATTTGCAGCAACAAAGCTCTCTACGTTTCGCTCTAACGCTTGTTTTTCAAATGTTGCCGCCTTAATTTCTTCCCTTGAATTTTGCTCTTGAATTCGTCTTTTTCGACCCTGATATAAATCCCAATTGAACTTTACGGCGCCAATTAAATTGTAATCATCGGTATTGCTAATATCATATTTGTCGGCACGGATTTCAGCTTTTACTTGAGGATATTTGCCTTTTTGAATGCTTTTGAGCTGGCGCTCTAAAGATTTAATTTTAAAGTCTAATGAACGGACTTCATTATTCTCAATTTGAGCTAAATTAATGGCACTCAACTCATCGAATTCAATGTAAAACTTTGATAATGGAAATTGTTTGCAGGTCGCTTGATTGGGTAGCAAAGAATTAAAATTAGCAATAGCTTCAGATTGATTTGTTGCAAGCAATAATTTCTTTGCTTTTGCCTCTGCAAGCCTTGCCTTTGATCTGCTGAGCTCTCTTCCGGGCGCCCTGCCACTTTCGACTCTAATTTTAATTAGATCAGTAATTTCTTGATGACGAGCAACAGAAGAATCAGCAACATTAAGCAGTAACGAATAAGCCGCAGTATTAAAACATGCATCAAACATTCTTAATGCCAACTTTGTTTTTTCAGAAACGCCACTAGCTCTTCCAGATCTAACAAGTTCTTCTTGTTGAGATATTCTATTTTTTGTTTGTCCAAAATCTGTAATTAATTGCTCTAAAATTAATGTTTGGTCTACAACACTATTGTTTTTTTGTTGCAAACTTTGAAAGAAGCTATCAGTTTCTGAATCTAGCGGAGGGCTTTTGCTGTTCATCTGAAAAAACATCTTCGGTTTTAATTCTGTTTCTACAATTTTTGCCTGATTAATTTGCTGGGCAATAAGAGAATCTTGCAGAAGAGATTCGGGATGAAGATTGAGAGAGTCTTGTAAGCTTTGCATGAATGCAGAATGAGCATCTTCATTCATCGATAAATCAAACATTTGCTTATTCACATCAGTCAAACCTAGAGAGCTATAAAAAAAAACTAAGCAAACAATTATAGATTTGAAGATCAACCGATCTAAAGTCATAACCTTTATTCAGCCTTTGATGAAGAGGAAGTACCTTTAATAATAAAAGATAAAATTATTAATACTGCCGCAATAACAAGGTAATACTGAATCATAAAACTGAAAACAGGAGAAATTGTTTCAAGTCCTCCATCAAGGGCTTCTCCACCTAACAATCCCGCTAAAACTCCACCAATTGCACTAGCTAAGAACCATAAACCAAACATCTGACCCATATATCGTTTTGGACCGTAGCGAGAAAATGCTGAGAGCCCAATAGGCGATAAAGCTAATTCTCCCCAAGTTTGAAAAAGATATGTTAATAACAACCATTGCATCCCAACAGGTGAAGACTCTAATGCAACCTCTACAGCGATGATCATAATGACAAAGCTTAATGCCATAAATAATAGACCGATTGCGAATTTTAATGGAAGATTAGGATCTAAATTCATTCTTGCAAGCTGCGCCCAAATCCCTGCAAATATTGGAGCAAAAACTACAACAATTATTGGGTTTGCAAACTGCAACCAACCAATAGGGATTTCATAACCTGCAATCGATAAATCTGTATAATCCCTTGCAAAGATGCTCAATGAACCGGCTGATTGATCAAAACCTGACCAAAAGGCAGCAGCTCCTATAAATAATATAAACAAAAGAATTAAATTCTTTCTTTCTGCTGTATCTAGGCCTGCAAAAAGAAATAAATAGACAAAATATAAGCCTGCAACGATAGTAAGAAAATATGCAAATTGCTCTGCAAAAAATCTTGGGTCCACCACTATAAAGCCAAGCAGTCCAGCCCCAATAACTAAAAACATTCCTATTAAGGATATTTTTAAATAATTTGCTAGCCTTGAACGTTTCTCATTAGACATCTCATTTGGAAGCATTCCAGCATCACCCAAGAGATTACGATGTCTAATAAACTGAATTACTCCAAAGGTCATTCCGATACCAGCTGCACCAAACCCCCAATGCCATCCAATTTTTTCACCAAGATATGAGCAAACTAAAAATCCTAGCGTTGACCCAATGTTAATTGACATATAAAAAATTGTGTAACCAGAGTCTCTTTTGTCATCTTGTCCTTCGTATAACTGTCCTACAATTGTTGAAATATTGCCTTTAAGTAACCCCGTTCCTAATACAACTAAAATAAGACCCAAAAAGAATGATTGCTCAATAGGAATGGCTAGAGTGAAATGACCTAAAGCAATAATCAAAGCACCAATTAATACTGCTTTTTGGTGACCTAAGATATTGTCAGCAATCCAACCTCCCGGCACAACCATAAAATAAACCATGCCAACATAAATACCATAGATTGCCTGAGCATCAATTTGTGACCATCCAAGCCCTGGATTAAAGCCAGTAACTGCCCCTGTCATATACAAAACCAATAATGCTCTCATGCCATAGTAAGACATTCGCTCCCACATCTCAGTTAAAAACAGCGTTCTTAATCCGATTGGATGCCCAAAAAAAGTATTACTTGTATTCATATTATTTGAGTTATGATTTAGGAGAATACTATATCAAACTAATGGAAAAAACACCTTACGTAGGACCTTATCTAAGAATCATAGCTTCTGTCTATGACTTCTTTTTACTGCTTGGAGTATGGTTTCTAGTTGGCTCTTTAGCGCTTTGGTTAAATGATGGAAAAATCTTACATCCGGCTATTGGAAGTTTATTAGTTTTAATGAGTGGCTGGGCATTCTTTGCATTTTTTTGGATAAAGAATGGTCAAACCCTTGGAATGCAAGTCTGGAAATTTAAAATTGTAAATACAGATCCAAACCAAAATAAAATTACCCTAAAACAAACATTACTTAGATTTTTAGTTAATTGTGGGATGCTCACTCTTCTTGGTATGCCTTTATTTCTAATCTATGTGGATCCAAAAAAACTTGCTGTGAATGATATTCTTTCTAAAACGCGGCTAGAAAAAATTAACTAAATTCTCTGGAATTTATAACTCCCAATACCAATTAAAATCATAATGGGTAAAAGATGTGCAAGTAAGATTGGCCACTGATAAGTTAGAAAAGAAGCAACGCTCAAGTCTTTTAACAAATCATAAATAAGGCCCAATGAAATACCTATAATTATTTGTAGGCCGACTCCTCCAGAGCGCAAACTTGCAAACATCAAACTGCCAGCTAAAAAAATGATTGCAATGATGGAAATGGGTAGCAAAACTCTTGCATAAATCAATGAATCAATTTTCTGAAGATCGCCTTCAGATTGGTGTGTTTGCTTCAAGCTAAGTAATGAAATTAATGGAAGATTTTCTATCGCCCTGGTAGAAAATAAAAGTGATGCAGGAAAATCAAAAGCTTGTTGATCTGATGGGCCAGTTATTAGTAATTGACCATTATTTAATTTGCCCTCCTCATAATTAGATGATGAGATGATCTTTTGCCCGTCATTAAATTCTATAATTTGAATCGCTTGAGCATCTGTATCATTTAATCGCTTCAGGCCAATTAAATTTTCATTTACTATTTCCCATTGAAATACTTCAGTTGATTCTGTTTGAGGAAATTGATTAAATATTTTAGATTTTTGTGAAAGATCTAAAAATATTGCTTCATCAAAAAAAATTAATAATAACGAAAGTATTAATGGGCCAATACCAGATAGTAAAACAATTTTTATAGGAGAGAGGCCTGCTGAGCGTAAAAAAACTAAATTTCCCTGTTGATTAAATATTGATAGTGCTATCAAGGTACCTATTAACATAGAGCTCTCAAGATATTGAAGTCCTTTGTGAGGCTGCTCCAATAAAACCATTTTAAAAATTGTAAAAAAGTTTGTGTCATCTGAAATGTTCTCAAGCTCCATCACTAAGGTTACTGAAAAATCAAGAAATACCATAACAATCCAAACCAAAGCTGAGATTAGAAAACTTCTTTTAATCAGGTGCTTTGAGTAGGTATTAAAAATATTAGCAATCATGAGCTTAGCCATGCTAAAAGAATAAATATCAAAAAGATAATTAAAATTGTTTTTATTCTTGAATAAGAAAATAAATTTTTAAACGAGGCTCTGCCATCAAGCCAAAAAAGAAATCCACCAATCAATAAAAACGAAAAATGAATAGGCCATAAAAAATAATAAAAGAAGATTAAATCATTTGAATAGCTCTCTCTAAAAGCAACCAAAGCACTGAGATAAAATATGTAAATCAATACGCCTGTAACTAGACTACCCTCCCTTCCTGACCTAGGGTTTTCTTTACCGAATACAAAACTCAGAAACATTAATGCAATAAGCATAATCGGGATGCTAGCGTTCCATTGATTCTGAATAAAATTAGATTGGTTTTTATAATCTAACAATTTCGAAAGTGTGAATGATTTACTAGATCCCTGCCCTACTGCAATTGAGTGAGTTAATTCTTTAAAAGATGCATCTATTTTGTTTGAAGCATTTAAATCTGGATAAATAGATCCATTCTTAAAATTTAAGATCATGTCGCTGTCTTTATTTGAAATCTCAAGCAATTCAGCCTTAATAAGAGATAAGGTAGGATCCTCTTGCACAAAAAACGTTACTCCAGTCATGCTTTTGCCATCATATGATTCAAAGTAAAGATAGCTTCCTACCTCATCAAGCTTAACCAATGTCTCAGGTTGCAGCATCGAAAGCTTATCTTCGTATGATTGCTCAGCTATTAAACTTTTTGAAAGAGCTTTTCCATAGGGCGCCAGATAAACACTGATAAGCGAACAAGCAATCAAAGTGATGAAAAAAAATGGGGTGATGTGTTTTATTAATCTCAATCTAGAAACGCCAGCAGAAAAATACGCATAGATTCCATTTGAGTTATAGAGCTCGGAAATAACCAGTAGCAAGCTTAAGAAAAATGCAAAAGGTATTAGCAATGATAAAAAATCAGGAAGTCGAAGAAAAATAACTGTAAAAATAATATCTGGATTTAAACTACCAGCTGCGGCTTGCTCAAAATAGCCAACCAATCTAGATGAAAAAATTAATGCCGTCAGGATAATTAAGATGGCGACAAAACTCTTAAAAATTTGAGAATTTAAATGAATTGCAAGAATATTCTTTTTATACATGCCTTTAGCGATCTTGATGCATTACAATAAATATCTTATCAGTAATTTTTACTAGGAGTATGGTTTATGACTTACAAAGTCTTATCAAGTTTAACGGCAAACAATGTTAATTCTTCAGAGCTATTAAAAGTAAAAACAGATCTGTTAATTATTGCTGTTAATAAAAAAACGTCAGCTGCTGCCGAACTTAAAGGTTTGCAATCTTCAGCACAATCATTGGTTAAAGAATCCTTGAAAGAAATTAATAGCGGCTCAAGAAAATCTATATTTCTTCCAGCCCCAGCTAGGATTGCAGCAAAGAATATTCTTCTTATTAAGGAGCCAGATCCTAAAGCAGCTAGCTTTTTAAGCCTGCGTTTTTATCAAGAGATCATGGGTCTTGTAAAATCAGCAAAAGCGAAGGATTTTGCTTTTTTAATGAGCTCAGCCACTCCAAAAGATACTGATTTAAACTGGACAGCTGAAGTCGCAGCTAGAACATTTGAAGCATCAGCCTATACCTTCAATGTGACAAAAAATAAAACTGTAAAACCTGTAACAGTTAAAAAAGGTGCTCTTTTATTTGCCGGCTTAACTCCTGCAAAACTAAGATCAATTAGATCAGCAGTAAAATTAGGCCATGCTGTAGGCGAAGGAATGAACGCAACCAAACATCTTGGCGATTTGCCTGCAAATCATTGCACGCCAAGAATTATTGAACGCAAAACTAAAGCTCTTAAGAAAGATTTTCCAAACCTTAAAATTTCAAGCTTAAACGAAAAAGATCTAGCTAAATTAAAAATGGGATCTTACCTATCAGTTGCTAAAGGTAGTGATGAACCGCCAAGGATGATGACCATTGAATACAAAGGTGGAGCAAAGAATAAACAACCTCTTGTATTAGTAGGCAAAGGAATCACGTTTGATACTGGAGGTATCTCACTCAAACCTGGGGCTGCTATGGATGAAATGAAATGGGATATGTGTGGTGCTGCCTCTGTGTTTGGAGTCATGCAAACGCTTGCAAGACTTAAAGCTAAAGTGAATGTGGTTGGCTTGCTGGTTTGTGCTGAGAACATGCCATCAGCTAGAGCCACTAAACCTGGAGATGTTGTGACTTCTATGTCAGGACAAACCATAGAAATATTAAATACTGATGCAGAAGGAAGGTTAATTCTTTGCGATGCGCTAACCTACTCAAAGAAATTTAAACCTAGCCATGTAATTGATATGGCAACACTAACTGGAGCAGTGGTTATCGCATTGGGCAGTCCAGCAACTGGTGTTATGGCAAATAATCAACCTCTTGCCGATAAAATTATTGCAGCAGGAGAAAAATCTGGTGACAGAGCCTGGCAATTACCACTTTGGGAAGAATATGCTCATTGCACTAAGACTAACTTTGCAGATCTTGCAAACATAGGTGGTGGCAGAGAAGCTGGAACTATTACAGCGGCTTCCTTCTTATCAAACTTTACCAAAGATTATAAATGGGCTCACATGGACATTGCAGCTAGTGCCTGGAAAGGTGGAACGAAAAAAGGAGGTACTGGTAGACCGGTTCCCTTATTAGCTGAATTAATCATAAATGGAAATTTATAAGTCTTATTAAGATTGCATAGTTAATGGATAAGAAGCCATATGACCCTTCTGATATAGAGCAATAACTCTATCAAGAATGGGAAAACTCTGGTCTATTTGAACCAGGCGATGACTCTGATTCTTATTCGTTAACCATCCCTCCTCCAAATGTTACTGGCACATTGCATATGGGCCATGGATTCCAAAATGCCATCATGGATTGCTTGATTCGATATCATCGAATGTCAGGCAAAAACACTTTATGGCAAGTTGGAACTGATCATGCAGGTATTGCAACTGAAATGGTTGTTGAGCGACGTTTAAATGCTGAAGGAAAGACAAAAGAAGACATTGGCAGGGAAGCATTTGAAAAAGAAGTTTGGAGCTGGAAGAAATACTCTGGAAATAAAATAACTTCTCAGATCAGACGATTAGGGTCAAGCTCAGATTGGAGCTCTGAGAGATTTACATTAGATGATGACTATCAACACGCAGTAAAAAGCGCATTTATACAATTGTTTAATGAAGGTCTTATCTATCAAGGCAAACGCCTCGTAAACTGGGACCCTGTTCTTGAAACTTCTCTGTCAGACTTAGAAGTCATCAATAAAGATTTAACGATTAAAATTTGGGAAATTAAATACCAGCTTGAAGAAACTGATGAGTGCGTCACTGTCGCTACCACCAGACCCGAAACCCTTTTAGGAGATATGGCACTGGCCGTAAACCCAAAAGATGAAAGGTTTGTGCATTTGATTGGTAGGAATGCTGCCATACCCTTATGCGATAGGGTTATCCCTATTGTTGCTGATGAGTATGTAGATCTAGAATTTGGTACGGGTGTTGTCAAGATAACTCCTGGCCACGATTTCAATGATTATGAAATAGGTAAAAGGCATGGTCTCCATATGGATAACAACTTGCAATGTCACATTGGTAATGAGAGTGAGTTTGATCCTATTTCCATTTTAAATAAAGCTGTTGAAATCATTGGAGTAGCTCCAAAAAAATTCCATGGCATGGATAGATTTGAAGCTCGCAAGGTATTATTGGAGGATCTAAAAAAAGAGAAACTGCTAGTAGCTGAAAATGAATATGAAAGCACTCTACCCTATGGAGATAGATCAGATCAAATACTCGAACCGCTCTTAACAGATCAATGGTATGTGGATGCTAAAACCTTGGCCAAGCCAGCCATTGAGGCAGTTAAATCAAAAGAAATACAATTTGTACCTGCCAATTGGGAAAAAACATATTTCCAATGGATGGACAACATACAAGATTGGTGCATCAGCCGACAATTATGGTGGGGACACAAAATTCCAATTTGGTACGATGAATCTAATCAGCCTTTTGCGGGATTTTCTGAAAAAGATGTTAGAGAAAAACATAGTTTAAGGGGAGAGTTACGCCAAGAGGAGGATGTTTTGGATACCTGGTTCTCATCAAGCCTGTGGACATTTGCAACCATGGGATGGCCTGAAGAGAATGCAAAATTAAAACTGTTTCACCCAACAACCACTTTAGTTACAGGCTTTGACATTATCTTTTTTTGGGTTGCCAGAATGATCATGATGACCAAGCACTTTATGAAAGAAGTACCATTTAAGGAAGTTTATATTACAGGTCTTATTAAAGACGAAAATGGGCAGAAAATGTCCAAATCAAAAGGAAATATTCTTGATCCGATTGATCTTATTGATGGAGTATCACTTGAAGAACTGCTTGCAAAAAGAACCGAAGATTTGATGCAGCCCAAACTTAAAGAAAAAATTATTAAACAAACAAAAAAACAGTTCCCTAATGGCATTGAAAGCTATGGAACGGATGCTTTGCGATATACCTATTACTCTCTAGCTTCTCCAGGCAGGGATATTAATTTTGATATAGGCAGAATTAAAGGCTATAGAAATTTCTGCAATAAAATCTGGAATGCTTTTCGCTTTATTGAAATGCAGATAACTAATCATGATTATAAATCAGGAGATGGTTCTTCAGATATCTTGTCTGATTGGATGGGATCAAAAATCCATCAAGCTTCTGAGAACTGCCAAGCACATATTAAAAATTATCGATTTGATTTAGCTTCAGCTGAAATATATGAATTGGTCTGGTCAAATTTTTGTGATTGGTACATAGAATTTAGCAAAGTAGCTATCCAGAAATCCGAGAAAAAAGATAAAACCAACAATTTAATAAGTAATTTAATAACAAACTTTTATAGCATTCTAGAATTATTACACCCTTTCATGCCATTTATTACGGAGGAGCTATCCTCTAAATTAGCTTTACTAGTTAAAAAAGAAAAATCAGGCTTTTTAGTTCAGAATGGTTTTGCGCATGCCAGAACATTAAATGAAAAGACAGAAAAACAAGTAGATGAAATCATTAATATTGTCTCTGCTCTAAGAGTGATAAGAGCAGAAAATTTAAACATTCAAAATGAAACACTACATCTTATTCTCTCAACAGATATGAGCCTTGAAATGCAATCTGTGGTTGCTGGGCAAGAAGATATCATTGCTGGCATCGCCAAACTAGATGGAATCAAATTTACCGATGAGGTCCCTAAAGAATCAATTGAAAAAACGATGAGTGGATACAAAATTATCATTCCATTGGAAGGATTGATTGATCCTAAAGAAGAATTAACCCGACTTCAAAAAGAACTTACAGATGTAGAGAATGACATTAAGATTATTAACTCAAAGCTAGCCAATAAAAAATTCGTTACCAAAGCTCCACCTGCGGTAGTGGAAAAAGAGAAAGCAAAAATTGAAGAAGCTGAAAATAAAAAGGGAATGCTAGAAAAAAGTATTACTAAGCTTCGGTCTTAGGCTCCTTCAAGAAAATCACGAATGGCTATGCCCACCAAAGATGGATTTGCATAAGTAATATCATGCTTGCCTCCTTCCAACACAACTAATTCAGATTGAGGAATATAATGCATCAATTCTTCACTGCCTGTAAAAGGCACGACGACATCATTTGTTCCCCAAATAATTAGAGTTGGCTTATTCAAATTTCCAACTTCAGCAAACATATCTAGGGTGCTGAATAAATTGAAGTTCCTGGCAGTTGAGAGCAAGGCATAAATAAAGCCTTTGTATTGCATTTGTATACTAGCTTTTTTAACAAAGTCTTTTTTAGATAATGCTAATGGGTCATCTCTAGGTAGCTCATCATTATCTTCGTTGCCTTGAAATACCAATCTAGAACCAAAAACGTTCAAAAACCATTCTCCTATTAAGGGCTTCATGATCCACCAATCTTTAGTTGGGTTTTCAACCATAAAACCAGCTGGAGCAATCAATGACATGCTTTTGACTGCGTCTGGAAATTCATTAGTAAAATATCCCACTATGGGACCGCCCATTGAATAACCAACCAAATGCACCTGCTCAATAATTTCCTGAGAATCCAGCAATCCTTTGAGAGATTGAACAAAAACATCTTTGGTATATTTAATGTTAGGCCTGTCTGAAAAACCTCGTCCATAATGATCAAACACAAGCACTGAGTAGCCAGCATCCAACAAAAAACCTTTCAAGCCATCCCAAACAAAATGAGGGGTTGAGAATCCATGCACCAACACCACCGTTTCATTATTTGAAACCTCTAGATTTGGATAATACCAACGGTAGTAAAGATTGCCTTCTTGCAATGAAGCCCATGCACCTTCAACCGGAAGATCTGACTTAGTTAAAGTTTTAAGGCTGTATGTTTGAACAAAGTAAGGAATCCACAAGATCAAAAATACAACTAAAAGACCGATGACTGTTTTCTTCATAGATTGCCCTCTACAGATTTAAAAGCTTTTAAGACAACACTCCTTGTTTGCGCTGGATCAATCACAGCATCAATTTCTAAAAAAGAAGCAGCTTCAATTGCTTGACCAACCTCGTACATCTTGGCAACTAATTTATCAAAAAGTTCTTTGCGCTCATCAAGATCTTCAAGACTCTCAAGTTCTTTTTTGTAACCAAGTTTTACAGCCCCTTCAATTCCCATACCGCCAAACTCGCCTGTAGGCCATGCTGCGGTATACACAGGATTATGAAGGCTGCCGCCGACCAATGCTTGTGCGCCCAGCCCATAACCTTTGCGAAGAAAAATCGCCACAAGAGGAACAGTAATATTTGCACCCTGTTTAAATAAAGATGCCATTCTTCTAACAGCTCCGCCCTCCTCACTTGCTGGCCCAACCATGAACCCTGGAGTATCAGCAAGAACAAGAATGGGTAATGCATGATCATTGCAGATAGAGATAAATTCTGCAGCTTTTTCAGCAGACTCTGAATCTATTGCACCTCCAAGTTTCTGGCAGTCACTTGCAAGGAGAGCAATAGGCTTGCCTTCGATTCTAATAAAACCAGTGACAATGCTTTCGCCATACTTTTGTCTGAGTTCTAGAAAGCTACCCAGATCAGCTACTACATTAATGATATCTCTAACCTCATATGTATAACGCCTGTCCTCGGGCATGATATTTTGGAGTGATTCTTGATCATCAACAGAAAACTCTTCGATTGAACCTTGGAAATAAGAGAGGAGTTTTTTTGCAATTAAAGTTGCTTCCTCTTCATTCTCTGCAACATAGTCCACAACTCCATTCTTCTCATGCACTGACACTGGACCAATATCAGTCGGCTCAAATACGCCCAGTCCACCACCTTCGATCATGGCTGGACCTGCCATGCCAACCCATGAAGTCTTAGTTGCAATTCTAAAATCAGAACAACCAAACAATGCGGCATTGCCAGCAAAGCAATAACCATTATTGACTGCAATTTTTAAAGAGCTGCCAGTTAATTGAGCCCAAGTAGAGAAAGAAGGGATGTGCAATCCAGCAATTTGAGTTAACACATCGGTATCGCCAGGTCTGCCGCCCCCGCCCTCAGTAAAAATTATAATCGGCAGTTCAAACTTCTTAGCCTGATCGCATATGCGATCAAGTTTTAAATGATGAAAAGCGCCCTGGGTTCCAGCCAACACAGAATAGTCATAAACAATCGCTACAGCTTGAGAACGCTCTGATCCTACCAAATCAGAATTTATAGAACAAAACCCAGTTATGATCCCATCAGCATTGGTTTTGTCTTGCAGTTCTTCATAGTCTCGGCGACTGCGTTGGGCAGCTACTGCAAATTGACCAAACTCTAAAAAGCTTTCCTCATCCACTAAATGAGTCAGATTTTCTCTGGCAGTCCGGTATTGCTTTGAATGTCTTTTTTCAGTTGATGAGGCACGAAATTTATCGGAGCTTTTTTCAACTCTACGTATAAATTTTTCAAACTCTGGTCGGTTTTTAATAGCCATGGTCTCCTATGCTACTAAAAAAATATCCATTCGGGTAAAACTAACTGGCTGTATGTCTTTTGAAGGCGTCTCCAGTAAATTTCAATACCCTAGCCCTGGACAAAATTCTTGGCAAAAATGCAAACTTTGAATTGCCTTTGCCTGGAACAATGTAATGCTTGTTTTGCAAAAAAGCATCTAGAGTTTCTTGCGAAACTCTTTCACATGTATCTCCGACCTGACCCTCGCCTTTTAATTTGCTAATTCTTTGTTTTAATCGATCGGACGATTTTTCAGAGGCAGTGTTTCTAAAATTTGAATCTGTGGCTCCAGGGCATGAGGCCATGACTCGAACATTACTATCTGCATACTCGTAACGAAGTGCCTCAGACAGCATTAAAACGTATGCTTTGGTTGAAGAATAAACGCTAGCATATGGCACAGGTAAAAATGATGCAGAGGATCCTATATTGATAACTCCACCCTCACCCCTGTCTACCATGGCTGGCATAAATAAATGACAAAGATCTGTTAGAGATGTGATGTTCAATTGAATCATGGCTGCATAATCATCTCTTTGGAACTCTCCAAATTGGCCCCATCTGCCATAACCTGCATTATTAATTAATAAATCTACATGATGGCCTGCAGCAATGACCTGCTGATGCAATCTTTCGGCTGAACCTGGTTGAGCTAAATCTTCAATAAAGACATACGCCTTCCCTCCTCCTCCTTGGATCTCTTTTGCCAAAGCATCTAATTGCTCTTGAGATCGAGCAGTTAAAATTAACTCAACCCCTTGTGCTGCAAGACCAATGGCCATGGCTTTACCAATTCCAGTTGACGCGCCAGTTACCAGTGCTATTTTATTTTTATATGTATCCATCAATCACTCCGTAAAAATATTAATATTTAAGATAATTTTCAATCTGTTGAATTTCACTTTGAGATAGAAGATCTTTTGCCTCAGCCTCAACACATTCTTTTAGCTCAATTCTATTTTTAACACCTAAAATTACAGATGAAACCCCTTGAGTGCTTAAAGCATACCTGTGAGCTAAACTCGCAGGAGATTCATCCCAATCAATCGCAAGATCCCTGAAAGGTTGAGCTTTATCAAAATCTTCAAAATCACTTTTATCAAAACCAGACTCGTGAGGAGACCTATCCATTGAAGAAGTTAAAGCCCCAGCCTGAACTGCCCTTATTGCTAAAATTGGAATATCAAGCTGCTGGCATTCAGATAAAATTGCTTGCGGGTTGAATGCCTCTGACATATAGCCAATGGCTCCAGCAGAATTCAATGGATTAATTACACATTGAACCGCGCTAGGTGCTTGAGAATGGTTAAGAGCTTTAATAATTGCCTCTTCTTGTCCAAGCCCACCAATGCCCCAATGATCAATCTTCCCCTCTTGTTTTAGTCGCTCAAAAGCTGGAATAGCTGCATTAAAAAAACAGCTGAGTGTTGTTGCAATTTTTGCCCGCATTTCATCAAACTTAAACAACTTGTAACTATCCTCAATCAATTGAGAGTGAAGTAAAAATAAATTGACCTTTTCTAATTTCATATTCTCTAAGCTTCTAGCCAAAGAATGATTTAATTTATCGTAGACTTCATTATCAGGCAGAGTTCCTAATTGACATTTAGTAGTAAAAAATAAATTGTCTGTATCTAGGCCTCCTAAAGATTCACCAATAATTTTCTCAGCCTCGCCTTTTCCATACATGGGCGCTACATCAAAGTGATTAATACCATGGTCTAGGGCAGCATGGACTGTTTGAATGGCCTCTTCAGATGTTGTCTCACCCCACACCTGACCAATACCACCTCCACCAAGCGTTAGAGAACTGACCTTTGTATAGGGTTTAAAATCTCTATAGTTCATAGCTAGATTTTCATTTCAATCTTTGCTTCAACCATTTTTAGATATTTCTTTTGAGTTTTTATTTCTTGTAGAATCTTTTCACGATGTTCCTCGAGCATGGCATTTCTCTCTTTAAATTTTGCTTTACCTTGTTCATACAAATCTCCATATTCTTTGATCTGCTTCAAAGACATGCCAGTTCCTTTTAAGCATTTTATAAATCCAATTATTTGCAGGTCATCGTTATGATATTGTCTTCGACCAGCAGAATCTTTTCTTACGTTTGGAAGCAAGCCTTCCTTCTCATAATAACGAAGCGTGTATGGAGTTAAATCAACTTCCTCTGAGGCTTGAGCAATGGTGTATAAACTCATCTCAAGTATTCCTCTTAACCCAGATCATTTGCATCACAAGTACCACTATATAAATCAAGAAAAAGGCTGCATAAAAGCCCATTAAGAGAGGATCAGTTAAAGTGGTTATCACTGGATCGCCCACTGGAAGACGTCGCAATCCATCTGTAATTGCCGGAATAGAATGGAACAAAAAAAGAGAGGTATAACAAGTAGCTTGAAAATATGGCGCCAACCACCCAAAAAATAATCCTTTTTCATTAATCCTACCAACTATTAATGCTAACAATGTTAAAATAGCTAACATGTGGCCCACGCCAAACCCACCTTGCTTATAAAGGGTAAGAGCAGTAACAGCTGCAAGTAAAGTACAAATTAAAAAGATTTTTGCAGACATATTCTCCGAATTTATAACCTTATATTTAACTAAAGAATAAAATCCGCTTAGCAAAGCAAAGATTCCCATAAAAGTATGAAACCAACCATAAAGTGACATCTCTGGCATTTTTCTTCTCCCATAAAAAATTAAGAAGTTAGTCTAACAGTTAAAGTTAACTCTAAGTCAAGAAAATATATAATTCACCTAAAATCTAAAAGATTGCAAAGCTACCAGAGGCTTTGGCAATAAGCTCCTTGTTTGAAAGGATCTCACTTTCTAGAAAGGCAACTCTCCGACCTTTCTTTATAACTTGAGTATGACAAATAAGATCGAAGTGACCAGCGGGTTTTAGATACATTATTTTTATTTCAAGAGTAGCGCAAAACTCTCCGTCTTCCAGGGTTGAGAAAACAGCAGCTCCCATCCCAGTATCAGCTATGGAGTATATAACTCCGCCATGGACAACATCATTTGGATTTAATAAGTCTTTTTTAAAAGGTACGGTGCAAATACTCATGCCTGATTCGATCGATTGAATTTCTAAACCTATTAGGTCTGCATATGGGAAATCCTTTCTGTATTGCATTGTTTGTTAACCTTTAATTAGTAATAACTCAAGAGATCAATTGATAATTGACCTTATGGCCTCATAGCTGGGTTTTAGTTGACCATACATCTTTTTATAAACCGTATGATATAAATCATTATAAATATCCTTATTAGCATCTATTGGGTCAAATCTGTCACCTTTATGAGTCATCTTATTAACTGCAGAAGCAAAGTCTGGATACAAACCAATACCAACAGCGCTGGCTATAGCAGCGCCTAAAGAAGATGTCTCAAAAGTGTGTGGTCGAAAAACAGTCATACCAAAGATATCAGCAGTGATCTGCATGACCTCATCACTTTGAGATCCACCACCAGATACAACTAACCCAGAAATAGATTTTCGACTTCGTTTTTCTAAAAGCTCTTTACTCTCCCTTAAGGCGTAAGTAAGTCCCTCGATCATTGCACGATAAAGATGCGCCCTTGTATGATCTTCGTTAAAACCAATAATAGCGCCACGGGTTTCTGGTCCGTCACCATTAGAGGGTGACCAATAAGGTTGTAGCATTAATCCTTCAGAGCCCGCTGGAACTTTAGCAAGCAACTCATCAAATAATTCTTCGGGTTGTTGGTCATGTTTTGCTGCCAGTTGTTCCTCTTGAAGCCCAAACTCTTTTTTAAACCAGTTCACCATCCAATATCCACGCTGCACCATCATCTCGATATTAAATGTATTAGGAATTACGCCAGGATAAGCTGGATAAAAAGGGATTGCCTCCAGATATTTATCAGAGGTAACATTGAGTGTGGCTAAGCTACCATAGCTCAGGCTACCTGTTTCATTGTCAATACAACCAGTTCCTAAGACTTCACAGGCTTTATCCGAACCACTGGCAATCAACGGCAATCCTTCAGGTATGCCTGTTGCATCTGCAGCTGCTGCAGTAATTTCTCCTAGCAATGACCCCGCTGGAGAAACTTTCGGCAACATTTCTGGTCGAATTGGCATAACCCGCCACTTCCAGTCTTTTTCATCGGCCCACTGTTGGGTTTTGTATTCAAACGGAACAAAACCAACAGTGCTAGCAATAGCATCATTATATTGACCTGTGAGCTTGTAATTATGATAACCGGATAGGAGTAAAAATTTATGAACTTGCTCCCAGATATCAGGTTCATTTTGTTCGATCCAATTAGCTTCAGCCTGAGCATGCATTAGATCTACTAATGGCTTAGCTCTGATCAAACTCATTAATGCTGATTCTAACCTTCCAAGCTTAGGCTTAGTTTCTACTTGTCGCTGATCCAACCAACTAATTGCAGGTCGCAAAGGTTGATTATCCTTCCCCATTGGAACTACTGTGGCACGCTGCGTGGTTACTGAAACAGCAACAATTGACTCCTTGGGTATAGGTAACTTTGGCCATAGTCCTTGGCAAGCCTGACAAAGCGAATCCCAAAAATAGTCGGCGTATTGCTCTGCCCATCCTTTCTGATCAGAAAAATAAGGCTCAATCTCAACTTTACTCTTTGCAATGAGTTGGCCATACCCATCAAATACCATGGCGCGAACACTCTGTGTACCGTTATCAATACTCAAAAAATATTTTTCGTTTTTCATAACAACCTCATCTTAGGTGATGTTAGGAAGACTGTAATGCTTTTTCCAAATTGTTTCATAGCGACTGACTTCTTTTTGCCATCGTTCATCGTCCCATCTACGATTGCTTAAGAATATTTCTTTTAAAGCTGGATAGAGATTGGCACCTCCTTTAGGAAGACACATACCTAGCCGTGTTCTTCTTAGAAGAAGGTCGTCAAGATGCTCAACAGCCTCATGCTTAATTGCCCACCGACATTCAGCTAAAGAGAATTCGGTTTCATCAAGATTATGTTGTTCATCTAGCGAGCTTTCATTTACAAGATCAACAGCTTTATTGCCATATCGGCCAAGTAAGCGTTGAGCCCAACTACTATTTTCTGGTGACAGCGACTGCGCAGTAATTTTTGGAGTTGAGAACATCCGATCATCAATAATTTCTTTAGCTACCGGAAGATTATCATTGGCTGCGGCTAGCGCATCTAATGCAATCAATCTAAAGGTGGTCAGTTTTCCACCACTGACAGTGATTAACCCGCTATCGGACCAAACAACATGGTCTCGGCGTTCTTTAGAAGGATCTTTGCTTTTTTCTGCGCTAATGACAGGTCGAACCCCTGCCCAGGTAGATAAAATATCATTGCGCTTAACTGCATTATCGGGAAATTGGCTATTAAAGGCCTTTATTAAATAATCTACCTCTTGATCAGAGATGCTGGCCTCTATATCTAAATCCTCATTATGATCTAAATCTGTGGTGCCAATAACAGTTGTTCCCTCCCAAGGGTACACAAAGACGCCCCGCTTATCATCAACATGAAGAAAAGTCATTACATCTGTTATTGGGTATAAAGATTTAGCAATAATGATGTGACTTCCGCGCAATGGTCTTATGCGAGTCTCGCTGTTGACAACATTACGAAGTCGATCTGCCCATGCGCCCGTAGCATTGATGACAACAGAGGCAATAAGATCAATTGAGCTAGAATGATCTCTATCTTCAATAGTTACTCCAGAAACTTTACCGTCCGTAAGCAAAAGATCTTCCACTTTTGTGTAATTTAACGCGTAACCACCATCATCAATGCTGTCTTGTAATACTCGAAGAACTAGACGAGAGTCATCAACCATGGCATCGGTATAACAACTAGCGCCTTGAAGCTTTTTATCATCAAGCCCCTTAAAACGCTGCAGCAATTCATGATTATTGCAATATCTATTATCTTGAGCGCCAGCAAAAAAATCATAAATAGTAAGAATGACCTTCATAGCTATGCGACCAGGAAATAGACCTTTTCTAAAGGTGAAGTAAAAAGATATAGGATCTACCAATCCTGGAGCTTCTGTCAATAAACGCTGACGTTCCTGAACTGATTCCTTGGTAAGTTTTAGATCACCTGCGGCAAGATACCGCAAGCCTCCATGAACCATCTTAGATGATCGGCTTGATGTACCCCATGAAAAATCTTGTTGTTCAAGCAGCAATGCACGATAACCGCGTCGTCGAGCTTCACGAAGAATGCCAGCTCCCGTGATGCCACCGCCAATAATAATAATGTCCCATGCTAAGTTCTCACCATTACGCATTTCAGATAGAAGTTGTTCACGATTAGTAAATCCATTCATAGTGGACTAGTGCTCGTTATCAGGGAGTAATTTTCCTGGGTTCATTTGACCATTTGGATCAAATTGCTCACACAGGCTATTAATTGCAGCAATACCAAGTGTTCCTTTTTCATCGCTTAAATAATTCTTATGGTCGCTTCCTACACCATGCTGA
Source organism: uncultured Gammaproteobacteria bacterium (assembly GCA_964444385.1). Taxonomy (GTDB): domain Bacteria; phylum Pseudomonadota; class Gammaproteobacteria; order Magnimaribacterales; family D2472; genus D2472. The sequence continues at coordinate 15,864 of CAYUHD010000008.1, read as the reverse complement.
TGACTAATAGTTCCACCATGAGCAACAATTTGCTCCGCACCAGCTTTTTTTAACTTAATCCATCTATCCATTCCTTGTTCGTAACTTTCGCCTATACGAAATAAATAGGTTGTATAGATACTAGATCCCTGACCATAAACATGCGAGAGATGTGTATAGGCATGAACTTGCTCACCCTCATCAACCAAGGCTGAACGAATCGCTTCCTCTATATTTTCAGCAGCTTGAGAGACCTTCGACCAATCAACTGCCGTCTCCATTGTATCTACAACATAACCCTCTGCACCCAAAGGATCACGTAAATATGGTGCGCGGAATCGTCCATGAGCCCAATTGTCTCCAAGACCAGTCTGGTCAACAATACCTTGGTTAGCAGAGCAATGATCAAGTGCTAGTTGATATGCAGCTTCACTGAGACGAGCAGAACCAGTGACTCCAAATGTCATCATTACTTTACCTTCTCCGATACCCTTTTCAGATAAAGATTTCTCTAGCTCAACAACCCCACTGCTATCGCTTCCTGCACCCATGTATAAAAGACTGGTTGTCTCAAGCGGATTACTTAAACGAACCATAGAAAGAGCAACTCTCTGTTGAATAAGTTCTCTTGCTGCATTAATACCTGTTTTCCACGAAGGGAAAAAAATCACCTGAAATTTTTCTTTTTCAGGGAGTGGAGTTACCCGTACAGTGACCTCAGTGATAATACCGATGCGCCCCTCAGAGCCAAGAATCATCTCGCGAACATCTGGGCCGGCAGAAGATGCAGGAATCGTTGGAATGCTCATGGTGCCGTTGAGAGTTTCAATGGTTCCTCCAGCAAACATATTTTCTATCCGTCCATAATGAAGTGATTGCTGTCCACTAGATCGACTTGCCACCCAACCGCCTAATGTAGACAGCTCCCATGATTGAGGAAAATGACCAAGTGTAAAGCCATGTTTCTTAAGCTCCTCCTCTACGATAGGTCCTGGAGTACCAGCACCGAAGGTAGCTAACTGACTTTCTTTATCAAGACTAAGCATGGAATTCATTCTCCCCATATCAATCGTCAATACCGGCTTTGAACTTTTCTCAGGATTGATGTGGCCCACTACCGATGTTCCTCCGCCATAAGGAATTACCACCAAATTATTCTCTTTGACATGCTGCAGAAGCTCTCTTACCTGATCTGTTGATTCAGGAAATGCTACGCCATCTGGAAATGTATCAACATTTCCACTATGCATATCTAACCAATCAGGCAAACTCTGACCACGAGCATGACGAGCTCGTGTTTCTGGATCAGTTATTATTAGTGGATGAGCATCAAGACGAGTTTTTGGCACTTTTGAGATGACGTCATCTAGAGATGCCTGTGGAAGCGAAGTCCCTGATCCGACAAGGGCTTCCAACAGCGAACGCAGACTATTGCTTAGCTCCATCGTTAGGTCACTATCTTCATTCCCCCAACCATTCCATAAACGCATTAATTTCTCCTGATCATAATATTTTAAGTTGTTTTAAAGAATTTTATTCAGCCAAATTGGTGAAGACCAAGCCCTCTCTTGAATTGTAGCTGATATATCTGATCTAGGTTTCTCACCAATTCTAACCGCATCCCATGTTGACCATCTACATACTGGATTTTCAAGCACTCTAGAGTAATAAAAAGCATTCTGATCACTTTGAAATTCAGGATCTTGCCATAAAACTTTCATTTCTCTTGATCCTGAATCTGCGCTAATGGAACAATCGCTTAAATCAACCCAAGCCTCATTATCAGGACAACGATTGGTCGAAGGATCAACGCTTAATCCATTAGAACATGCTACATCGTAAACTTTTTCTTTATGCTCTCCATCTTCTAACCATCCTTTAATAATTTGAGTTCTCTGCAATGGAGCTCCCTCGGGATCTGCGATCGCCCAAACTAAAAACGTTGGATTTTTATTTGATTCAGTATTGAGCGTTCCCCCCATCGGAATGCTGTTGGCATATGCATCTTGAATAAGAGTTAAATCATCTAGTTGAGAGTTCTCTAAATCATAGCCTGCAAAAAATCTTACTTTCATTCGGGGTCCACTTGTAGCAAATGTTTCTTTGCGGCGAAAAGCATCATAAATGGCTTCTCGTGTATTTTCTTCAGCCCAAACGCCTGCAAGACCAGATGCTGCAAAATGAATTAAACGCTCACTTGCAGAAAAATAATTTTTACCATCAACTTCCTTAAGAATATTGGGTCGCAACGCTTTTAAAAATGTTCCATAGAATCTCTTGAATGGAATAGAGCCTCTCAACTCAGCCGTAGCATCAAGAATACCTACTTTTGAGAAAAATACTTCCTCACTTTCTGATGGTCCTGCAACATGTGTGTCACTAGAACCTATTAATCCAAATTTATATGGATTGCTTAAACCTTTCTCTGCAAGACTTAAACCTCTTAGATAAGCATCTCGAACATAGCTCCCTTTTAAATTACTGATAAGTTTTTCTTCCTCCAATCCGGTTTTTGACTCAAAAGCTGCCCACTCATCATTTTTAGACAGCAATGGATGGGTTTCTGAAGTACCTTTGACTTGAGTTATTTCAACCAGTGGCTCATTAAGAAAACGTTTCTTAGCGTACTCCTCATCAATTGGTCCACCGTTATAGTCATTGAGAGCAAAGGCAGCTCCGCCAGAGATATTTGAATTGTGGGGAATAGCAAGACTCTCCACTCCCCTTGATCTTATAAGATCCATCCAGTCCCATAATTCTTCAGGATCTTGGCTATCAGCTCTAGTGAAAATTTTAGCTGGAAGGTCTTTCGTATCTTTAAATATGACATTTCGATGTAAATATTTGTTGTAAAGATCAAAACTAGACGTATATTCATAGGCAGCAAAAGTAGTGAAAGTGCCTGGAGCATAGGCCTCATCAGCAGCTTTAATAGTTTCTTGCCATACTGATTTACCGACCTCCTCTATGATAGAGCTATCTATGGTTCCATCATCAAGACCTTTTCTGACTGCTTCACCAAAAGGTCTAAAGAGGCCGCTCCTTTTAATAAGAGAAAAGAGTCCATCATTTACTGATTCATTTAAATTGTGAAGGGGCTTAGTAAGCTCATACTTTGAGAATTCAGAGGTTGTGTCAGCAGCCTCCTTCATCAATCCCATAAAGACACCATGGTCAGTAACTGCGTAAAAATCCAATGGTCTGCTAAGTTGGATTAGGAATCCGCTTGGATGCAGTATTGCATGTCCCTGTGCATACTTATATGCATCAGCAGGAGTGGTAATGGTGCCGAAAGTATATGCATCAAATGAATTTGCTGTATGAACATGTAGGTCACCAAAATATGCATTTTTATTTGGGTTAGGCAATGGCCGAGGTTGAATTTCAACTTGCAGTAATGGTTTATCATGCAAAGATACTTCTAAATTTGTTGATTTATTTCCATCTGAGCAAGATGCGATAATCAACACAAACACTACTAAAAAATCATTTTTAATTTTCATAACGATCCACCTAAACGTTTAAATATCTCTTCTTTTAAAAGCCACATCCTATCCTGCCCCCAAACATAAAATGGATTGCCTCCATCTTGGTCAGTAATCTTAAAGCTTGGAACTCCCCAACAATTTCCAGCATACATGTCTTCAACATTATCATTAAGAATTTTTTTCCATCGTTTGGTATTTAAATCTTTTATTATTATCTGCCAATCAAGCCCAAGATCAGTGACTACTTTTTCTAAAAAACTTTCATCACCTATATTTATTCCATCCTGAAATGATGCATTTAATAATGTCTCTATGTACTCAAAACCTTTGCCTGCCTCATCGATAACTGGAAACAATGAATAAGATTTTCTAGCCGGCTTTCCAATTGGTGAAAAAATAGATTTCATTTCATGTTCATGTTTTCTGCCTTCTCTTGCTGCATCTGAAATAATATATTTAGCTTTGTAATCTGGAATATTCATCTTGCGCATAAGCATAGGTAAAACAGGTTTTACATGTAAATTTACAGGATATTCTTCTCTGATTTCTCTTACTCTTTTTGTACTTATAAAGGTATAGGGGCTGTTGAGAGAAGGATAGTAATAGAGGTTTACTTTTTTATCTGAATCTAAAATTTTAGGGGCTTGCAATACTAAAGGACAAATACTTTCATTTTCTGCAACATTTCTTGCGCCGAGCTCAGTTAATCTTCCCTCTAAATATGGAAGTCGATCTACCCCCCAATACAATTCCTTTTCATAGGAAAAAGCAGCGCCAAAATAATAACCCAGACTGTTTCTTATTTTATTACCGCTTAGTAATTTCTCTTTCACTTCACTCCTGGTTGCATAATAGGTAGAAGATAATTGATCCAAGGTTTTAGAATCTCCTTGCCATAAAGCAGAGCTAACTTGAACCGCAATGCCTTCGAAATCTTCATCATTGACTGAAGTTAAAATAGAGTTAGCTATATTTATAAGATCTTTTGAAGGATAAGAGTCAACCTGAAAATTGATATTATAAAAAGGCGCGATTCTTTTGACATCATTTAGGCAATAAATATTGTATAAAGATGGCATATGGACTGCCTCAGGATTTTCTTCTCCAACTAAAATAGGTTTAAGCACAATATCATATGAAGCTTGTAACTTTTTAATGCAGTGAATAGTTAAATGAGAATATGGATCGTCTGCTTTATGAAAATACAACACTTCATGAGGTCTATTTTCTTCTTTTCTGGCTGCTTCAGTCTTGGTACGTATTTTTTTAAAAATTTCATAGCTAGAAAAAGTATTCATAGCTTTATTTCTTATCTTGACGGTTATCGTTCGCCTTGACATAAAATTTCTAAAAGCTTTTTTAATCATGCAATTTATTTAAAGTGTTTCGTTGTTTATATAGTATTGTCATATACTGAACAAATTAAATATAGGGGAGTTAAATGAAGCTCAGTAAATCTTTTATTGGATTGATTATTGTTTCAACAATCTTTTTTCTTTATGCCACCGGTTCTTACAAAATATTTCAAAGCCATTCTGCTTTAGAAATAGTAGATTTCTCAATTGAAGAACCATCAACCAAAATAGATATTCCATCAAATCCTGATCGAAACCCCTATTATGGTGATTTACATGTCCATACAAAATATTCCTTTGATGCATATATTTTTGGAGTTACTGCAACTCCATATGACGCCTACAAATATGCAACTGGTGAGGCAATCAAGCATCCTCTTGGCTATGACATGAAATTAAAAGAGCCATTAGATTTTTATGCGGTAACTGATCACGGCTTTTATATGGGGATGGTTGAAAATTATGCTGATCCTTCTTCAAAGATGTCTAAAAATGAATGGACGAAGTCAATGCACAATCTTAATAGTCCAGAAAATGTTACCCTTGAATCTACTGGTAAAAGGGCTAATCTCTTTAGCTCAGTTATATTACAAGCTATGGTCAAACCTTATCCTTGGTGGCATCCAAATTATATTGGCGCTTGGTTGACAAATAATATTCAGCTAGCGCTGAGTTCATTTGATTATGATGTGCATAAATCAGCCTGGGCAGATGTTGCAAATGCGGCTGAAGAATTTAATGATCCTGGAAAATTTACAACCTTTATTGGTTATGAATTTACAACCTCAACAGATGTTGAGGGTGGTAATTTGCATAGAAATGTAATTTTTAACTCCTCAAATGCTCCGATTAGACCCTGGACTAGAATTGATTCCTTAAATCCTGAGGACCTATGGACATGGATGGATAATTTAAGAGATAAGGGAGTGGATTCCCTAGCCATGCCTCACAATAGCAACGGATCTAACGGTCAAATGTTTGAGGTAGAGACATTTAAAGGCAATCCAATCGATACAGAATATTCTGAGAAACGAATGAGAAATGAGCCTGTTGTTGAAATAACTCAGGTTAAAGGAACTTCTGATACTCACCCCCTGCTCTCTCCGGACGATGAATGGGCTGATTTTGGCATCATGGATAAAAGAGTTGGAAGCAGACCTCCAACTTACAGCATGCCTCAAGGAGGGTATGTTCGAGATGCCTATCTAAGAGGTTTAACCTTAGAATGGAAAAAGCAAGGTAACCCATATAAGTTTGGTCTAATAGGTTCAAGTGACACTCATACAGGCGCTGGAGCCTTTGACGAAGATAACTATTGGTCAAAAGTTGGAGTTCTTGATGGTACTGCTATGGGAAGAGGCAGCGTACCACTAACAGAGGAGCGAGCTAATTGGTTAAGGCAATACAGCATTGATTACAATCAGCCTCTCACCATCAAGGAGGTTGAAGGAAATACTTATTCTAGTGCTGGCTTTGACCAATGGGGCGCGTCAGGATTGGCGGTTGCTTGGGCTGAAGAAAATACTCGTGATTCTATTTTCCAAGCTTTTAAAAGAAAAGAAACATTTGCAACAACTGGTACCAGACTGGCAGTAAGATTCTTTGGCGGTTTTGATATGGAATCAATTGATTTAGATTCTGAAGATATGGTTAAGAATGCTTATGCCAAAGGGGTCACCATGGGCGCCGATTTATTTGGTGTAAACAATCAAACCCCGCAATTTATAGTATGGGCTCAACGCGATAAACTGGGAGCACCTCTTCAAAGAGTTCAAATTATTAAAGGATGGGTTGAAAATGCATCTGGAACTCCTAAAGAAAAAGTTTACGATGTTGCCTGCTCCGATGGTCTATCAGTAGATCCTGTAACAAATCGTTGTCCTGATAATGGTGCGCGAGTTAATATCAATAATTGCTCTATTACCAGCAATGTTGGTGCCGGAGAGTTAAAAACTGTTTGGGTAGATCCTGAATTTGATCCAAGCGTCAAGGCTTTCTACTATGTTCGAGCATTGGAGAATCCAACATGTCGATGGTCAACTTGGGATGCTGTAAAAGCCGGGGTCGCACCAAGGCCTGATATTCATAAAACAATTCAAGAGCGCGCATGGTCTTCACCTATATGGTATATACCAGAGCCAATGAATATAGATATTCTTCCGTTATAAGTTTTAGGAAACAAAAGTGAACCTTAGAATACTTGTATTTTTTGCAATTGGTCTATTAATTTTTTTACTTGATATAGGATTAAATTCTAAAGAAAATTCAAGAGATATTTATATTTCTGATCAGGAATTAACAAGCCTGCTTTCTGCCTGGCAATCTCAAGTTGGCAGAGCGCCAACCGATGAAGAAATTGTCAACATCATTAATAACTTTGTTCAAGAAGAGATTCTTTATAGGGAAGCCTTGCTCTTGGGTTTAGACCAGGAAGATCGGATTATCAAACGAAGGCTGGCACAAAAAATTACATTCTTAAAACAAGAAACAATTCCAGATGAGCCATCACAAGAAGAATTGAAGAAATTCTTTAAGGAAAATAAAAACAATTACTTTGTTCAATCAACCTATTCTTTTTCCCATCATTATTTTTCAAAAGAATCCAATGCCAAAGAAAGGGCAAATAAAGCCTTAAAAGATTATCAATTAGATGGAATTGAATTAAAAGGCGATCCATTTTTTTTAGGAAAAAATTTTTACCAAAATAGCGAAGAGGAGATTAAAAGAAATTTTGGTGAATTATTTTATCTAGTAGTTGATAAACTTCCTTTAAATGAATGGTCTGGTCCCTATGAATCTGCTTTTGGGGAGCATATAGTTTTTTTAAAAGAAGTTTCAGCTGGCTTTTCCCCACCCCTTGAAAAAGTCCTTTCAAGGGTACAGCAAGATTATCTTTCACAAGCTCAAGATCAAGCCATAGACGAATATATCAATGAAATAAGATCTGAATATAGGGTAATAATAAACCCAAACTATCAGTTCTAATGATTGGCAGACTGGTTCAAACATTTGTAATTCTTTGTTGCTCGACCGCATTATTCTCCCATGAGTTTAATCCAGCCCATCTAGTTGTGGATGAGCTAAATGAGAATGAATATAAAGTTAGCTGGATGTATCCCTTAAAAAATATTGGTGCTAGAGCAGAGGTATTTTTTCCAAATAATTGCAAAAAAGAGAATCAATTACCAACCCAAAAAGGAAAGTATCTAGTAGAAAAAATCTCACTCATTTGTGAAGAATCTTTAAAAGGTCAAATAATTGAAGTAAAAAATCTTAGCGTACTTACTGATGCACTAGTAACTATCACTCATCTAAATGGAGAGGTATTTGAAGGTTTGATGAATTTAAAACGATCTTCTATACAGATACCATTTAAAGAACAGGTCTACCCCATTGGGTATTTCACCCTTGGGATTGACCATCTAATGAGCGGCAATGACCATATTTTATTTATCTTAGGACTGCTGTTTTTAATTTCTGGATTCTTTAATGCCGTTAAGACAATTACAGCTTTTACTCTTGCTCACAGCATTACCCTAGGTTTATCTGTATTCGAATTAGTATCACTTCCTCAGGCCACGGTTGAGGCTATTATTGCCCTAACAATTGTTTACCTAGCAATGGAAGTAAGTGAAAATAAAAAATATAAATCGACCCCTTGGTTAATAGCCTTTGGTTTTGGTTTGCTTCATGGGCTGGGTTTTGCAAATGCCTTAACGGGGATTGGTATTGGTAATGAACAACTCCTCCTTTCATTGCTATTTTTTAATTTAGGAATTGAAGCCGGCCAACTTCTACTAGTACCAATATTTGGGTTTTTTATTTGGTTAGCCTATAAATTTAATCTATATAGACAATCAGCAACCCTGACCTCATTGGTTTTGGGCGGCATGGGTTTTTTCTGGCTCATTGAAAGAACCATTGGAATCTTAAGTTAAGTCTAAGATCAAATTATTAAAAATTACTTAGCCTTTTTCCAATGATGCTATCAGCTTCGCTCATGATGCCATCAATCAAGTCTTTGACTGTTGGAATATCATTAACTAGTCCTGCAACCATTCCACAGGACCAGGCGCCAACTTCCATTGTTCCTTCATGCATAATCTTTGGATAAACTCCGGCAACCTCATCAACAATGTCTGCAAAGGTTAATTGATCGCCTAAAGCCACCTCTTTTTCCATGAGGCGCTCAACGGCTTCATTGTTTAGAACTCTTTCAGTGTTTCTAAGAGATCGCATAATCAATCGAGTGTCTAACTCTGAAGCATTTACTATCGCATCTTTGACATTTTGATGAACAGGAGCCTCTTGAGTAGCAATAAATCTGGTTCCCATATTCATCCCTTCAGCTCCAAGCGCCATGGCTGCTACTAAACTTCTTGCATCAGCCATTCCGCCAGATGCAACAAATGGTATTTCTAGTTCGTCTGCAGCACGAGGCAAAAGAATAAAATTAGGTATATCGTCTTCACCTGGATGTCCTCCACACTCAAAGCCATCAACTGACACTGCATCGCATCCAATAGATTGAGCTTTTAAAGAATGTCTTACCGAAGTGCATTTATGAATAACTTTAATGCCGACTTCTTTGAGAGCTGGTAAATACTCAGCAGGGTTTCTACCAGCTGTTTCAACAATAGGCACGCCCGCATCAATAATTACTTTTACCAATCCAGGATAATCTGGGGGAGTTAATGAGGGTAAAAATGTAAGATTAACGGCAAAGGGTTTGTCTGTCATCTCCTGACAACGAGCTATCTCATTAGCTAACTTTTCTGGTGTTCCTTGAGTTAAACCAGTTATAGTTCCAAGACCTCCTGCATTTGATACAGCTGCAGCTAATTCCGCAAAACCAACGTGATGCATCCCACCTTGAATGATTGGATGTTTGATACCGAATAATTCTGTAATTTTAGTTTTCATAATTTCTCCTATTTATTCTTTGTCACCGCGTGGGAATGTCATATCTGCTGGTGTCAAAAAATCTTCATATTGCTTTTGCAGTCTTTGCATGCCTGAAATCCATCTATCTCTATCATTACCCTTTCTCATAATATATTCAGCAACCTCTTCATGAGGCAATACTAAAAATTTTTCTTCAGCAATGCACTTTAAAACTTCTTGTGCGACAACATCCGGCTCCATCATTCCATCCACGCCTGCAACACCAGGGCCTTGAGCCGTCATAGCAGTTCTAACTGCTTGAGGACATAAGCATGAAACACCAATGCCCTTTTCACCATATGTAATTTTGATCCATTCAGCAAAACTAACCGCTGCAGCCTTAGTTACTGAATAGCCTGCGGCTCCCAATTGAGTTAAAAGTCCTGCTGCTGATGATGTATTAACTAAATAGCCCTCTCCTCGTTCGAGCATTTGAGGTAAAACATGTTTGGCTGCAAAAATATGAGACTGAACATTCACATCCCAAATATTCTGCCAATCGGATGCCTCAACTTCAAAAAATCCTGGCACTCCGCCAATCCCTGCATTAGAGCAAAAAATATCTATACCACCAACATGCTCATCTGCTTTTTGGATTACATTAATAATGTCTGCTTCATTACCAACATTAGCCTGAATAGCAATACCATTGACCGAATCTGCAGTTTCTTGAGCTCCCTCCAAATTCATATCAACTGCAACAATGGATTGAACTTCAGATTGATGAAAGGCTTCACAAAGAGCTTTTCCAATACCACTGGCTGCACCAGTAACAACAGCTCTTTTGTTTTTTACATCCATTAATTCACCTTAGTAATTATTATTTCATCTGAGTCTAATGGTAAAACAACCATAGTTCCATCCTGTGAAGAGCTCCAATCTTTCCTGATTTCATTTACGCCCCTATAGAACATCCTCTCCATCAAATTATTTCTTGGTGCTGGCGTTAAATGATAGAACATTAAATGATCAACATTGGCCAAATTAGCTGCTTGGGCTGCTTCAGTTGGTGTTGCATGATAAGTCTCAATATCATCTAAAATATTTACTAAACCCGGGCTATCTGCAAGAGCATCTTTCATGATTGCTAGTAAATGATTTGCTTGAGCCTCATGAAATAGAACATTAGCATCTTTTGAATGTTTGATTAAATTTTCACTATAAGCAGTATCCCCACTAATAACAATTGATCTACCTTTGTAGTCAAATCTATAACCTAAGGCTGGCTCAACTGGATCATGCAGTACTTTAAAAGCTGTAACCTTCAAACCATTTTCATCAATGATTACTGGGTTAGATAATTCTATAGGATGAGGGTTAAATCCAGCAATATCTATTGGAGCAATCTCATCACCATGATGCTCATGTCTATATTGATAATCGAGCTGAAAGGCTCCTTCAAAACCTTTAGTTACCAATTCAACTCCTTCAGGACCATAAACATCTAAAGGTTTAGTATGAGAGGAATTAATCCATGTCATTAGATGTAGATCTGCGAGATCTGAAATATGATCTGAGTGCAGATGCGTTAATAAAGTGGCTCGAATTTTGTCAGTATCAACTCTCCAATTATTGAGGTTTGTTGCACTTCCATCTCCAATATCAACAACATAATAATTCCCACCCGCATTTACTACAATACAAGTTTGAGCTCTTCCTGGAGATACAAGTGGAGAACGTGTACCACAGACTAAAGCAGATAAAGAATCATCACGAAGATCGGCAGGGCCGCTTGTTAAATTTTGGACGATCCCACTGAATAATCGATCTTGTACGCTTGGCAATCTGGTTAAAATGGTAACCAAGATATAAATGATTGCTACAGCAAAGATTAAATATTTAAAAATTTTCATAAATTTAATCTTCAGATGCAATTCTTGAACCAGCGAAGATTAGAAATAACCCTACTATCACTTCAATCACTATTTGCTCCATTGCAAATGTGGCTCCATGAAGGAAAAATGAAAGAGTTCTATATAAAGCTGCTAACAGCAAGAGCATTGAAGGAGCAAAAAACCAATGATAAGTTTTTGTATAGACTCCAATTAATGTCATAGCACCAACAGTAATAAAGAAACTACCCAAATCACCAATTTGCGTGCTCAACCCCAAACCTTTCAGTAAGGGCATACCCAAAGACTCTGCAGCACTGGCTGGATACACTATCCAGTTCAATCCATTTAGAAAAAACAAAGCTCCTGTAAGCCCCGCTATTATTCTTAATACATTCTTCATTTAGCCCTCCTTTTAATTATTTTTTAAGATTAACGATAATCCCCTCATTTGGATTGATATTTCCTGCAACTACTTCTTCATATGTGCTAGTAAAGTTTTCTAATCCAGATATCTCTTTGACCTGCATCCAATCTTTACTTTGAAGAGCTCTTGCAGTCATGAATGAATTTGTTTTTTCAGCATAACCATCGTGCCCCCAGTCTCCAATACGCTTTTGAATGTGAGCTGGTGCAAAAAAGAATTCTGTTCTATCTCTTTGCATGGCCTGCCCCAAAGCATCCTCTGCAGTTGTTCCATTATCCCAATGAGTCATACCAACAGTAAGGCACATCAGCATGTTATCTCCCAACTCGCCATGGAGTGTCCCTAGGATTTCTCGGTTCCCTGCCATATCAACCATCACAGAGCCAATTGAGCAATCGACTTTATCGAGCTCATCATATGAAATCACTTTATCGTAACAACCTAAACTTTCCACAAACTCAGCGTTACTCGCTGAAGTCAACCCAACTATTTTTGGCGAATCTTCAGCATCGGCTAAGCCTTGAGCTAAACCAATAGCCGTTTTGCTAGAGGCGCTGACAATAATAACTTGAGATGCTCCAAAATATGATTCCTCTTCTAGAGAGTCACACAAGCAAAATGCTGTTATGTGCAATGGGAATAAAAGAGCTCGAACTTCATCCATAGAAGCATCATAGTTTTCTTCCCCAGCAAGCCTTATATAATTGTTGTAAACAGGAGGTAGTTCTTTTCGATGCTCTTTGCCATCACTAAAGCTTTGATTAGAGATTTTAATTGGGCTAAGAATTAATGAATCTGCAGCTGGAAAATATCCAAACAGTCGCTCGCCTACATTTAAATTTTTATTGTTTGACTGAGTGATTTCTGCAAAACCCCACATGGGGATGCAACCCCACTCATCATTTTCATCATGTCCAGCTGGAAAAAATTTCCAATATCCAATAGTGTCACCCGCTACTCCATAAGTAACGTTATTGGCAGTAAAAGCATAACTTTCAATCGTTACTGCGATTTCACCATCATCAATGGAAGATAAATCAATATCTATAATTCTTGATTGAGTTAAATCTGATTTTAAAGTTTGAAATTGACCCATAGCATTGTCCTAAAATTATTTTTTTTGTAAAAGAGAAAGGCTGAAAAGAATGATTAAAAGTATTGTTATATAGGGCGCCCAATCAGCTCCTGGTGTTCCACCAACGGTATAGATTCCTTGAACGGTAATATCTTCTCTAATCAAAGGATATACAAGGGTTCTAAAGCCCCACTCAAATAACCAAAATAAATACATTAGCGGAATTAGCGCTCTATATCGAAAAATTACAACCCAGCAAACTAAACAAAAAATTAACTGTGCAAAGCCCCATACAGAAAAAAATCTATAAATTAAAAGCATAGGGTCTGGACTACCAGAAATAACTAAAAAGTTACCTATTTCATGAAACCCATACTCTTCAAAAAACATGTGGATAATTGATCGCCACGTCATCAAGAGTGTGAATAAAATAAATCCCCAAAGCGCAATATGATGACCATGAAAGTTATTGTTAGCGCTTTCAGGAAAAATCTTGTTAAAATTCAAATTCACCTTCTAATACCTCAATATTCAATTGTCCTGCTAGACCAGCTGAACGATGCTTTTCACTTTCTATATACTCATCACTAGTAGCCATTTTAAACATGGCTTTTCTGCTTGGGTATCTCACCACTGCAACAACATCCCACAGCTCTTCAACCTCTCCAAGAATAAGCCTATTAACCTCTCCTCCTAAAATCGGTTCAGCTCCTACTTTAGCTAAATGATCTTGCACTTCATCAGCATAAATAGCATACGCCTCCTCTCCAGTAAGATTAGTTTCTCTGCCATCATCGTATTCAGCTTTTTCTTTAAATTTAAGAAGATTAACTGCCAAGAAGGGACTATTATCTCCTAATGCAAATCCTGCAATTTGAGTTGGAGTTGGCGTAACTGCATTTTTAAAAACTTTGTATTCGTTCTCATTGGAATTACCATTGCTCAAGAACAAAAAAGTTACCGCTATTAGAATGAAGCCTAGCAATAAATACTTTTTCATAAATTGCCTTCTTTAGTCTCAATATTCAGCTGACCCTCAAGACCAGCTGATCTATGTTTTTCACTTTCTTGATAATCTGCATCCATCATCATTTCAAGCATGGCTTTTCTGCTTGGGTATCTAGCAATTGCAACACTATCCCAAAGATCTTCAACTTCTCCGAGCATCAAGCGACTGACTGCCCCACCAAAAACCATCTCTGCTCCTACTTTTTTTAGATGTTCTTGGACTTCCATTGCGTAAATTGTATAAGCCTCTTTGCCCGAGAGTTCAGTGTCTCTGCCATCTTCATACTCTGCTTTTTCTTTAAACTTGATTAGGTTTACCATTGATATTGGCGAATCAGTATCGCCCTCAAGAAATCCATCCATTTGTTCCTGATTTGGAATAACTTTATTAGTCACTTCCAAGATTACTCTCCCATGGTAATTGCTTTCTTGAAGGCAGGTCTTGCTTTAATCCTTGCAACATAATCTTTTATATTTTGCATATCATCATTAACGCAACCCAACCTGTTAGCCATAAAGCATGAATGACCCAACATCAAATCAGCAGCCGAAAAATCTCCTATAAGATAATCTTTATCTGCAAGATTTTCATTCACTGGAGCCAGGGATTTGGTTAGCAAGCTTTTTGCCTGATTTAAAACTATTTCGTCCCTTCGATCAGGCGGCAATAAAATTGTTTGCACAACTATTTGATTCATGGGAGGCATAACCATGCCCTCACAATAATGATACCACTGAAGATAAAAAGGGAATTCAGGAGCATCTGAGTTAGGTTTTAAGCCGCCATTCTTATGTCTTTCTAAAACATAATCGATAATGGCTCCAGATTCAAAAATTGTAATATCGCCATCTTCCAATACAGGTACTCTACCTAAAGCATGTCTTGACCTGTGTTCAGGAGATTTCAAGCCCTCCTTGGTGAATGGCATAATATTTACTTCATACTCCAATCCCAATTCCTCTAGCAACCAAACTACTCGGCCTGCTCTAGTGCCGGCAACAAAGTGTACTTTTAACATAATCTTCTCCTATTTATTTTTTCACCATTTTTTCTGCATTTTTTGCAAACTCTTTTGCCTTTTCATCATCATCTAACAAACTTTCCATTTTAATAGGAACTTCAAGCCCTGCGCTCATTCCAGGTTGCTCATACATAGCTTTCATCCATCTTTCTAAATGATCCAGACCTTCGATTGAGATCCCTGACCACTTATGAGTTCTAACCCAGCACCAATTGGCAATATCAGCAATAGAATAATCTTTTGCTAACCATTCCTGCTTACCTAGATGTGTATCTAAAACTTCAAAAAGTCTTCTTCCTTCATTTTGATAACGATCAATGGCAGGTTGAATTTTTTCAGGAAAATACCTAAAGAAAACATTGGCTTGTCCCATCATGGGCCCCACTCCACCCATCTGAAACATAAGCCACTCAAGAACTTTTGCTTTTTCATTTAGATCTGAAGGGATTAACTTTCCAGTTTTTTCTGCAAGATAGATCATGATTGCACCCGATTCAAAAATAGGTAAATCATTTGCATCTCTATCAACAATCGCCGGAATTCTGCCATTAGGACTTATGGCAAGAAATTCAGGCTTTTTTTGTTCATTTTCCATTAAATTAACTACGTGGGTCTCATAGTCCAATTCCATTGCCTCCAAAGTGCATGAAACTTTGTGTCCATTTGGGGTTGGTGCTGTGTAAAAATCAATCATAATCACTCCTGAATAAAAGATACTAGAATATCAGATAATT
>CAYUHD010000007.1:0-38223 GCA_964444385.1 uncultured Gammaproteobacteria bacterium | reverse complement strand
ATATTAAAAAGCTTTTGTGGGCATGGCATCACCCATTAAAATTAGAGCTTTATTCATATTTGCATATGATAAGATTTATTCTCAAGGAACAAAATGAAGGGTCTATCACTGCTCTAAAGAAAAGATTTAGAATGTAAGTTCAATTAAAAGGGGATATTTCAATGAATGGTAATATGATGAAATGGGATTTAACTATCCCGCAGGCAATTTCACACGCAGAAAAATATAATGTTGATGGGAAACTAATTTCAAGAGAATTAGATGGATCTATAAAGTCAACCACATATGGAGAAACCATTAAACGCTCCAAGAAATTAGCAAATGCACTTAAAAGACTTGGAGTAAATCTCCATGACAGAGTAGCAACAATAGCATGGAACAATAGTCGCCATTTTGAAACATATTTTGCAGTATCGGGAATGGGAGCTATTTTGCATACTTTAAACCCTAGGTATTCTCCAGCACAATTGATATACATACTAAACCATGCAGAAGATAGAGTTTTAATTATTGATCCTACTTTTATTCCATTGGTTGAAGGGGTTCAAGATCAATTACAGACAATTGAGGTTATTATTATCGCCTCTTCAAAAGACTCTATTCTAGAAAATAATTTAAATAATTCATTTAGTTACGAGGATTTAATTAAAGAGGAACCTGATGAATATGATTGGCCTAGATTTGATGAAGATACAGCTGCTTCATTATGTTATACCTCTGGTACTACAGGCAATCCTAAGGGTGTGCTTTACTCTCACCGTTCAACTATTTTACACGCAACAACTATATCTGGTTCTTTAGGTTTTGATTCTTCAAGCTCCGTTCTTCCAGTTGTTCCAATGTTTCATGTAAATGCTTGGGGAGTTCCTTATTCCGCAATGATCAATGGATTTACTTTAGTATTACCAGGCCATGCTCTTGATGGGGAGTCTCTATATGAGTTAGTTCAGCAAGAATCGGTAGACTCCATGTTGGGTGTTCCAACTGTATGGCTTGGATTATTGCAATTTCTTGAAGGCAAGGGTCTTAAGCTTAATTCTGTTGATCAGGTTTTAGTAGGTGGTTCCGCTGCTCCTTATGCAATGATAAAGGCTTTTGATGAGCAGCATGATGCTTTTTTAACTCATGGTTGGGGGATGACAGAAATGAGCCCTTTAGGAACTATCAATGCTCCAACTAGAAAAACAATGAGCCTTCCTAAAGAGGAGAGATATCAGCTTCAAACCAAACAAGGTTATCCATTATTTGGTGTAGAAATTAAGACTGTAAATGATAAAAATGAAGAATTACCAAGAGATGGTGAGGCTAGTGGTGCGCTAAAAGTTAAAGGTCCATGGATCATGCACACATATTACAAAGCAGAAGATCCTGCAATAGATGAAGAGGGCTGGTTTGATACTGGAGATGTTGCAACCATTCATCCAGATGGATGCATGCAAATTGTTGATAGGGCAAAGGATGTTATTAAAACAGGTGGTGAATGGATCAGCTCGATAGATTTAGAAAATGCTGTGTTAACTCATGAAAATGTTTTGGAAGCATGTGTTGTAGGAGTCCCACATCCCAAATGGGATGAAAGACCCTTACTTTTTTTAATTACAAAAGACGGTAATGAAATGGATAAACAAGAAATTAATGATTTTCTTTTAGAGAAAGTTGTTAAGTGGTGGCTGCCTGATGATATTATTTTTGTTAAAGAGCTGCCTCATGGAGCAACGGGAAAATTATTGAAAGTTGAATTAAGAGAAGAATATAAAGATCATTTAATGGAGAAATAAAATGGCAATAACAATAGTAAAACCTGAAGATTTGAAAGATTATGTAGGAAAGGACATAGGAAATACTGAATGGTTTAAAGTTGATCAGGATAGAATTAATAAATTTGCTGATGCAACTGAAGATCATCAATTTATTCATGTTGACTCAGAAAAAGCTACACCTATTTTCGGCTCAACAATTGCACATGGTTTTCTCTCGCTTTCACTCGTTGCTGGCCTTGGTAAAGATACAGCATTAGTAGTTGAAGGAGCAAAAATGGGTTTAAATTATGGGTTAGATAAAGTCCGATTTTTAAGTCCAGTGGCCGTTGATTCAAGAGTTAGGCTTAATACTACAATTTTGGATATTACAGAAAAAAACCCAGGACAGTATCTTGTGAAAGCCTCTGTAACCATGGAGATAGAAGGAGTTGAAAAACCTGCGTTTATAGCAGAAACATTGTCAATGTGGATTATTTAAATTTCTTTTAATACATCAAATGTATCAAAATAAAATTTAAAAGATTTATAGAATTCTGATTTATCAACATTAAAGTCTGCTAAATTATATATAACTTGTCCGTGTTTACCTCTTTTGTTTGAATTCATATATTCTTTAATTTCATTATTTGCAAGTTTATCAAGCTCAAAAGAATTTTTTGAATAGATGCTCTTAACGCTATTAAGATTATCTTTTATCAGGTCATGAAAAAAGATATCACTTTTTTGATTTAAAGGAATTAATTTATAATCTTCTGTAAATCTCTCTAAGAGTGTTTTAATTCGATTATGCCAATAATTAAAATTATTTTTAGGCTCTACTTTATATCTTCTGACTCTATCCCCGTATGAAAGCATTGTTGCTGTTGATAATACTACTGATAATGGGTCTCTATAAGTAATTGCAAAAGTTCCGTCTGGAAAAGTTTTAAGCAGGGGGACTATTTGTTCGAGATGCTGAGGTGATTTTAGCACCCATTTTTTAGGCCCTTGAATGAATTGCATGGCCTTTAAGGCATCTTTTAAATATTGATAATGATTCATTTGATCGTGTGTTAGGTAATAATCCCTCCATTCAGGAACATATGCTAGCCATTCAGGAAGATAAGTTGAAAAATCCATAGCTTGAAGTTCAATCTCTTCATGAATATGATTCGGATGCATATCATGCATCGATTTGAGCAAAGGCATAGTTTGAAGAAAACTCTCATACTCTTTAAAAGCTTCTTCTTGCCTTGAGTCTTTCTCATTATCTAAATCTAGTAATTTTTCTTGAAATGGTCTTAGACTTTGCCAATATGGTATAGATTTTAATCTTGAATCTGAGGCTATAAGGTTAAGAAGATGTGTGGTACCAGATCTCGGTAGACCTATAATAATAATAGGTTTTGAGATAATTTCCTCTTGATATTCAGGGAACTCCTTCTTAAATTTTTCAAATTTTAGCCTATTCTCTAAATATCTCACTTGATCATTAAATATACCGAGTTTTCCTATTCCTGCTAACCCTTCATCATTTGAAACTGACTGCATCAAAACATCTAACCTGGAAATAAAACCTTCATCTCCGAAGTCTTGAAGCCCAGAATTCTTATAAGCTTCATTGATTATAGCCTCAGAAGTTAGCTCTAATTTAACGGTCTCACCATAATCTTTTGCAGCCTTTTGAAATTCCGTTAGCATTGGATTTGCCAAATCATCGATTTTAATTTTTTTTGACATCTTTAGCCGGAAATCGAATACCCTCCATCAACCCTTATAGTTTCACCAGTGATGTATCTCGCTGAAGGAGATGTTAGAAATAATACAGCATTAGCTATATCAGTAGGATCCCCAAATTTTTTTAATGCAATTCTATTTAATATATCTTTTGAAAATTCTTCTGAATTTATGATGGGTTCAGTCATTCGAGTTTTTATATATCCAGCTGCTACAGCATTAACACGAATTGATTGGTCAGCCCATTTCATTGACAAAGTCTTTATTAGTTGAACCAAACCTCCTTTACCGGCTCCATAACCAGGAACAATTGGCATACCGAAAAAAGATGTCATTGAAGCTATACCAACAATAGATGCGCCTCCTTGAAAATTAGATCTCATTAAAATAGGTTGAAGTAAATTTGATAATCTATAAAAGCTGTTTAGGTGAATATATACAGCTCTATCAAAGATATCTGGATCATCTTCACTTTTTCCATCTGGAAAACTTAAGCCACCATTATTAATAAGGATGTCTAATTTTTTTATAGATTTTTTAATATCATCAATATTTTTTTTATCTTCTAGATTTAATTTAATGTAAGAAAATTCCTTTGGAATATTTTGATAGTCATCTATAGAGGATTTTGTTCCGGTAATTGTCACGTTTGCTCCTGAAGCTAAATAAGCCTCTGCAATAGCCTTACCAATACCGCTTGTTCCGCCTGTAACAAGAATATTTGTATTAGAATAATCAAAAGAGATGTTGCTCATGAATAAATATAATAACATGTGAATATGAGATCTTTACTTATCAATAAGAGGCCTGGATCTTTGGATATAAAACCAGCAAGCCAGTTAGAACCTTTTCAAATAAATGATTTTATTTTTTTATCTGAAGGGGCTAGTAATAGCTATTTAATAGAAACATCTGAAGGAAATATTTTAATAAATACCGGATTAGGTGTAGAAGCCCCAATTCACAAACGTTGTTTTGATCAAGTAAATAATAAAAAAATTAAATATATTATTTATACTCAAGGTCATGTAGATCATGTCGGGGGATCAGGTTTTTTTAAAGAATATAATCCTGACGCAACTCTAATCGCACAAGAGAATATTGTTGAACATCAATCCTTTGATTCATTAACTCAAGGTGGAAGAGCATTAAATGCTTATAAGTTTTTTGGTGAAATGATTGATCTTATGAATGATGCTATAGCCAAAGCAAAAAGAATGGGCTTTAAAGATATTCAATCAATTGCTGATCCGGATATCTTGTTCAAAGATGAATATAAATTCTCTTTAGGAGGGCTTGATTTAGAACTATATTCTGTTCCAGGTGGAGAAACCTTGGATGCTCTTTTAATTTATCTACCCCAACATAAAATTCTTTTTTCTGGAAATGCCTTTGGACCTTTGTTTCCACATATTCCAAATTTTTGCACTATACGTGGAGACAGGATTAGATTTGCAATTCCATATCTAGATATGTGTAAAAAGGTTTTAGAGCTTAATCCAGAGATATTAATTACAGGTCACTTTAAACCGATTGAGGGACAAAAATTAATACATAAAGAAGTAAAAAATCTTCATGATGCAGTGGAATACATACATACGAAAACAGTAGAAGGTATTAATACTGGTAAAGATATGTATGAATTAATGCAAGAGATAGTTTTGCCAAAAGAATTGTCAGCTGGAGAGGGATATGGGACCGTTGAATGGGCCATTCGTTCTATTTACGAGGGATATACAGGCTGGTTTAGACATAACTCAACAACAGAATTATATTCTTACTCTCCTCAAACTATTTTTCCTGATTTAAATGATTTAATTGATGAAGAAATAGCACTAAAAAAGATAAAAGATCTGATTGATAAGAATGAATATTTAAAAGCAATTCATATATCTGAAATTATTATTTCATCAGATAATAATGAAGAAGCATTAAAAATATATTTAAATATCCATGAAATTTTACTTAAAGAAGCTCAAAAAAATTCAAATCGCTGGATAGTTAAGTGGTTAGAGTTTGAAATAGAAGAAACAAAAAATAAATTAAATGAATAAGAAAACTCATCAACTTAATATTCAGGGCCCTGATACTTTATCCCTTGATTTAGTTGATTATCCTTCTTTGGGGTCAAATGACTTAATTGTTGCTATTAAGTACTGTGGAATATGCGGAACTGATTTGAGTTACTTGTCATCGGGTGGGTTGATGGGCCCCCAAAAAGAGCCAATGCCACTTGGGCATGAGATGTCAGGAACAGTTATTGAAATTGGGTCTGATATAAAAGATATTAATGTTAATGATAGGGTGGCTATCAATCCTATTGGAAATAATAACAGTATAGGAAATGGTGGACTTGAAGGAGGCATGACAAATTTCCTATTAGTAAAAAATGCTGTTTTGAATGAAAGTATTTTTAAATTACCAGATGATATGTCTTTTGAAATAGGTGCATTGGTAGAGCCCTTTGCAGTTGCCTTAAGAACAATTAATCGTTCAAATTTAGATCTAGATTCAAAGATAGGCGTTTGTGGATTAGGTTGCATTGGATTTTCTGTAGTTACATTATTAAGCTATTTTGGATATAAAAATATAATTGCAGTAGATCTTTATAACTTGAGAGTTTTAAATGCAAACAATTTGGATGCAGTAAAAGCATATGCCGATTGGGAGAGCTTTACTAATGCATTAAAAAAATTTCATGGAGAAGGGGAGGTATTTGGTATTCCGGTTTTAAATACAGATGTTTTTATTGATTGTACTGGAAATCATAAATTGATTAGTAATATTATTAATATTTCAAAAAAACATACAAGGATTGTAGTTACTGGCCTACATCAAGAGGAAGCCTTGATAGATTTTAGATCAGTTTTGATGCGTGAGCTTGAAATTACATGCTCCATGGCATATTCAAATAAGGAATTTTCTGAATCCTTGGAGATATTATCAAAAGATATTATTGATCAAAGTAAATTTATTAGCCATAAATGTAAGATTCAAGATCATAAAAAAGCTTTTGAGTTAGCAAAAGATGGAAATTTGGCTTCAAAGGTTGTGATTGATTTATGCAATTAGCGTTCTCTAGATTTGGATATTTAATTTGTATCATCTCCATTCTGGGCGCATCAATTTTTTTGATTGAATCTGGATATAGTGAATTACAGGTTTTATTTTTTGCTGCTATTGGCTCTATTTTTTTTACAATATTAGGGGAGTTTTTTACGCCTTTATTTAAAGATTGGAGGCCAAATTTTAAAGAAAATTTTTTTCCAGATGCCTCTCTTTTCGTTGTTAATTATATTTTATTACAAAGTCAATTGTTGCAAATTTTCCTTGCTTCTATTGCAATTAAATTTTCTGGAGGAGGTTTTGATCTATGGCCAACAGAGTTAAATATAGTATTTCAATTGGTTTTTGCGTTAGTAATTTCGGAGTTTGGGCTTTATTGGTTCCACAGGGGCTGTCATGAGATTCCTTTTTTATGGCGATTCCATAAAATTCATCATAATCCCCAAAGACTTTATTGGTTTAATGCAACAAGATTTCATTATCTAGATGTTACATTGCTCCAGGTTTGCGGAGCTATTCCATTATTGCTTTTAGGAGCGGAAGCTAAAATTATCGCCTTAGTTACTATCTTTAGCACTGTCCATGGATACTGGCAACATATTAATGCTGAGCAAGATCAAAGGCTGCTTAATTATTTTTTTTCTGGACCAGAACTACACAGGTGGCATCATAATCTTGAACCGGAAATAGCAAACCACAATTATGGAAACAATCTTATAGTATGGGATCATGTTTTTAGAACTTTTTATTGGCCTAAAGATAAGAATGAGAAACTAAAAAATATTGGTGCGCAAGGAAACTTCTCAAATAATGTTATATCTATGACTTTTGATCCTTTTAAAGGGTAGGCTATTTCTTTAATTTTTCTTTTAGAATTTTATTAACTGTTTTCGGGTTAGCCTTACCTTCTGTTAATTTCATAACTTGTCCTACAAAAAATCCAAATAGTTTTTCTTTGCCATCAAAATATGCTGCAACTTGCTTAGAATTATCTTCTATAACTGCATTTATTAATTTTTCTATTTCCCTATCATCCGATAGCTGTCTTAACCCTTGAGACTCAATAATTTGATCAGGAGATTCTCCTGTAGAGCACATCTCTTCAAAAATAGACTTTCCAATTTTTCCAGAAATAGTTTGATCATCTATTCTGTTAATAAGCATTGCGATATTGTTTGGAGTTAATTGAGATTCATGAATCTCAATAACATCTTTATTTAAAAACGCGCTAATTTCACCTATCATCCAATTGGCAAGTAAAGAAAAATTCTTTGTTTTTTTAGCTGTATCTTCAAAAAAATCTGCCATTGATTTTGAAGATGCTAAGATTTTAGAGTCGTATGATGAGAGTTTGAAATCTTTCTCATATCTTACTTCTTTATCTTTGGGTAGCTCAGGAAAATTATCTTTTATCTCTTTCATTTCTTGATCTGAAATAACGACTGGCAATAAATCAGGTTCAGGAAAATATCTATAGTCATTTGCAAATTCTTTTGACCTCATAGGGCGAGTTTCATCTTTTGCACTATCATAGAGTCTAGTTTCTTGAATAACTTTTTTACCACTCTCAAGAATTTTAATT
The DNA here is from genome assembly GCA_964444385.1 of uncultured Gammaproteobacteria bacterium. GTDB lineage: Bacteria > Pseudomonadota > Gammaproteobacteria > Magnimaribacterales > D2472 > D2472. Next base: position 30,099 of record CAYUHD010000007.1, on the reverse strand, counting down.
TGTCTTTTAACCTCATAGTTAATAGCTTTTTCAATAAATTTGAAGGAATTGATATTTTTGATTTCGGCCCTTGTTCCTAGCTTTGAAGCACCTTTTTTTCTAATTGAAACATTTGCATCACACCTAAGTGAACCTTGCGCCATATTTCCGTCAGACACATCGAGATAAGTTACCAGTTGATGCATTGCCTTCATATATGCAACTGCTTCTTTTGCATTTGAAATTTCTGGCTCTGAGACAATTTCAAGAAGTGGAGTTCCTGCACGATTAAGATCAATTGCAGAGTAACCATCAAACTGATCATGAATTGATTTTCCGGCATCTTCTTCTAAATGTGCTCTAGTAATATTTATTGTTTTTACTGAATTATCAGAAGTAATTTCAATCGATCCACCTAGCACAATTGGCAAATCCATTTGAGTGATTTGATAGCCTTTTGGTAAATCAGCATAAAAATAATTTTTTCGATCAAAAATAGAAGTTTGATTAATTTGAGCACCTACTGCCATTCCAAAGCGAATAGCCTTATAAAAAGCTTCTTTATTAACTGATGGTAATACCCCTGGAAGGCCGCAATCAACCAGATTTACATTTGTATTTGGGCTATCACCAAAAGCTGTTGAAGCCCTTGAAAATAACTTTGTTTTTGTTGATAGCTGAACATGTGTTTCAAGCCCTATAACAGTTTCCCAACTCATGAAAAATCCTCCATGGTTGGTTTAGCAAGATGAAAGTCTGAGTTTTCTTGAAAAATATTTGCTGCATTAAGCAGTTGATCTTCTCTTAGAAAATTACCAATTAATTGCAATCCAACTGGGAGAGAATTTACTTGTCCGTGCGGAATAGATATAGCAGGCAAGCCAGCTAAATTAGAAGAAATTGTAAAAAGATCTTCTAAATAAAGTTCAACTGGATTTTGAGTACCCTTACTTCCAAAAGCGAAGGCAGTATTTGGAGAGGTAGGTGTCATCAACAAATCAACTGACTTAAATGCATGGTCAAAATCATTTTTTATTAATCTTCTTACCTGCTGTGCTTTCTTATAGTAAGCATCATAGTAACCAGCAGATAGAGCATATGTTCCTATTAATATTCTTCGTTTGACTTCGTCTCCAAAGCCTTCGCTTCTTGATTTTATATAGAGATCATTTAAATCTTCTGTATTTTCTGCTCTGTGCCCAAAGCGAACTCCATCAAATCTTGATAGATTTGAAGAACATTCGGCTGGAGCAATAGAGTAATAAGTTGGAACTGATGCTGAGATATTTGGAAGTGATATCTCTACAAACTCAGCACCAAGCTTTTCATAAAGATTTTTTGAATCTTGAAAACATGATTGAACTTTGCTTTCTAGGTTGCTTAGATTGAATTCTTTAATTATGCCTATTTTTAATCCTTTAATAGGGTTATTAAGATTTTCTAAGAAATCAGGAACTGTAACATCCAATGATGTGGTATCTTTCAGATCATGTCCTGACATTGTATTAAGTAAGATTGCACAATCCTCAGCTGTTCTGGCTAGAGGCCCTGCTTGATCTAAACTAGAGGCAAAAGCTATCATCCCCCATCTTGATATTCTCCCATAAGTCGGTTTTAGACCAGTAATCCCACAATGCGCAGCAGGCTGGCGAATTGATCCTCCGGTATCTGTTCCAGTTGCAGCGGGAACAATTCCAGCAGCTACAGCCGCAGCAGATCCACCTGAACTTCCGCCCGGAACATATCCTTTTTTCCAGGGGTTATGAACATTTCCAAAATAGCTAGTTTCATTAGAAGAGCCCATTGCAAACTCATCCATATTTGTCTTACCAATAGTTATTGAGCCTGCGTCTTCCAGTTTTTCAACTGCAGTTGCAGTGTATGGGGGAATAAAATTTGAGAGAATTTTTGAGGAACATGTTGTTCTTAACCCCTCTGTACAAAACAAATCTTTTTGAGCTAATGGAATGCCAGAAAGCATAGAACCCGTTTTTTTATTTTGATCAATAACACTTGCTTTTTTAGAACTGACATCTTCATTCATTGTTACAAAACAATTTAATTCTTTATATTTTTTAACCAACTTAAGTGATTCCTGGGTTAATTCTGAGGTAGAAATTGATTTCTGATCAAGTAGCATTCTTAGCTCTGTAATAGATTTAAATTGAATGGTCATTCCACAACTCTCGGGACTAGAAAATAGTCTTCATTTGAGGTAGCTGCATTTTTAAGAAATTTTCCTTTTTTATTATCAGATTTTTCAATGTCCTCATGTTTTAAGGCAGTCTTTTCAAGTGGGCTATAAAGAGGATCAACATTATCAGTATTAATTGACTGCAAGCCACCTATAAGCTCAATAATTGTTTCTAAATCTTTCTGTATTTTTTCTGATTTATTTGTATCTATTTCTAGTCTTGCTAGATAGCAAATAGTTCTGACTGTTTCTTGGTCCATATGATATTATTTATTTCTGATGCGCAATATTAAACTAAAAGCATCTTAAAATGAATTTACAAGGAATATCATAGTGGATTTCAACCTATTTAAAACTCTTCGAGGCCTATTTTCTAATGATTTATCAATAGACTTAGGTACTGCTAATACATTAATTTACACAAAAGACATTGGAATAGTTCTCAATGAGCCATCTGTTGTAGCAATTCGTGAAAGTCGAGGTCAAAAAACAGTGGTTGCAGTTGGACATGAAGCAAAAAAAATGCTTGGAAGAACTCCAGGAAATATTAAGGCTATAAGACCTTTATCAGAGGGAGTTATTGCAGATTTTCAGGTAACAGAAAAAATGTTGCAGCATTTTATAGGAAAGGTTCATGAGCAAAGATTTATTAAACCAAGCCCTAGAGTTCTTGTTTGTGTGCCCTGTAGATCCACTCAAGTTGAAAGAAGGGCAATTAGAGAATCAGTTCATGGCGCTGGTGCTAGAGATGTAAAATTAATTGAAGAACCAATGGCGTCAGCAATCGGGGCGGGTCTTCCAGTTGAAGAAGCCAATGGAAACATGGTTGTTGATATTGGAGGAGGTACTTCAGAGATTGCTATTCTCTCACTGAATGGAGTTGTTTATGCTGAATCAGTAAAAATTGGTGGAGATCTGATGGATGGTTCTATTACATCATGGGTTAGAAGAAATTATGGTTGTGTTATTGGTGACTCTACTGCTGAAAAAATTAAATATTCTATTGGTTGTGCGTCTCCTGATTCAGAAGAACTAGAAATGAATGTAACAGGAAGAAATTTAGCTGAAGGTATACCTGAAACTTTTACATTAAAAAGTTCTCAAGTATATGAGGCTATGCGCGATCCATTGTCTGGAATTATAAGGGCTATCAGGAATGCTCTTGAACTTTCCCCACCAGAACTTGCTGCAGATATTGCAGAAAGAGGTATAGTTCTAACAGGAGGAGGCGCATTAATGAGAGATATAGATAAATTAATTTCTACTTCAACAGGAATACCTGTAATAATTGCAGACGACCCATTAACATGTGTTGCAAGGGGTGGAGGAAAAGCTCTAGAAATTATTGATAAGTATAATATTGACTTACTTTCAACAGAATAATTAATTAAATATGGCGAGATCAACGCCTACATATACTCCAATACGAAATTATGCTATTGGTTTTTTTCTATCAGCTCTTTTATTGTTTAGTGATATTAACTATGGATCTTTCTCAGAAGTTAGAGGAATATTCAAGGCAACTACTTTGTATGTTCAGATGATCTCAACTAGCGTACTGGAGACTATAGGGAATACGTACTCTTCTTTCCAAGAAAGTAAAAATTTGTTGCAAGAAAACAAAGAGTTAAAAGAGGAAATTCTTCAAATCAAAACTAAAGATTTTCTAGAAAAAAAAGATACTGCTGAGAAAATAAAAATAATTAATTTGTATAAGGAATTAGTTACTATATTTAAAAGTGATGATATTCATTTACATAAAATAGCTTCAATAGATCTAAGAAATTACTTTTGCTGCTCAACTCATAAAATTTTTTTACAAAATCTTAAAAAAATTAAAATTAATGAAAATCTTCCAGTGCTAGCTGGAGACTCCTTCATCGGTCAAACTACAAAAAATTATCTTAACTTTATTGAGGTTATTCTTTTCTCAGATACTAATCATGTTTTGCCAATCAAATCTAATTTTTTTTATTGCGATGCTAGAGGGAAAGGCAAACCGCTTTTAATTTCTTGCACATTAAACAAACATAATGATGTGTTTAAAAATCAAGTGGGAGATTCTATCTATACGTCTGGCCTTGGCGGTATTTTTACTCAAGATATTGAAGTTGGATCAATCTCAAGTGTTAACTTTATCTCTAATGATGAAATTGAAGTTGAAATAACTCTGAAAGCAAACCCTTTAGAAGAAATTTTCTATGGAATTATGAGTAAGCAGAATAATGAAATTTAGGGACCACTTAATAATTCTTTCTACTATTATTTTTGGTTTCTGGCTAGACAAATCTTTTCATCCATTTACTCTTCAATTCTTTATTGAATCAAATTTTGGATTGTTAATTTGTACATACTGGGTATTTGCATTGCCAGAAAAGCTTCAAACCTTTCCCGTATTGGTTTATGGGCTTATTATTGATTTACTTTTTTTTAATGTCATTGGTTTTAACATGCTGATTTTTATTAGCATTTCTTACATAATTCATTTATACGTTTTTCGTTTTAGAATTTTTTCCTATTTTCAGCTTTCTGTATTCTTTTCAAGCTCTTCAGTCTTCTATATTGCTTGTAAATATCTTCTCCTTTCTCCTTTAAATTATTCTTATATTTTATTAATTGTCAGCTTCCTTATTAATGCAGTTTTATGGATAGGGGTTTATTTTATTATGAGAGCTTTTCGAAGAAGATTTTTCTCGATCTCTTAGGGTATGAAGAAATTATTTATTAACTCTATTCTTGGTGTTAGCATCCTCAGTTGGATATTTTTTTTCACTCTCAGTTTTATAGCTTTGTTTCCTAGTACTTTTATCAAAACAATTGACCATTACGTTCTATCTTCCTATTTAATAGAATTTTCTAATCTTCAAAGTTCAGGAAATGCCTTAAATCCAAACCTGAAATTTTCTGACTTCCAGATCATGCACAATGAAAAGTTGCTACTTAAGGCAAAGGAACTAGAATTAGGCTTAACTTTTCAACCACAAATTTTTTTCAAGCCTTTGAGTATTAGTAGCTTCATAATCAAAGATGGTTATTTTAATCATCTAGATTCATTATCTACCACTGCTTCCCAAAACTCATTAATAGATTTTAATAATCAAGTTTCACTCTCATTTCAAAACTTTATATATGCAAGAAAGAATTCCTTAATTGCAATCAATGGAGACCTTAACGGTGAATTGTCTCGATCATTATCAGGCCAGCTAAGTTTTTTGCATGGAGATAATTTAAGCACTATTGCAATTGATATTTTTGAAAATTCTTACCGTTTCTCTCTAAATCTTCATTCATATCAATGGCTCAGCTTCATCCCTTCATTTAGTTCTTCGCCATTGAAGAATTTAACTTTTCAATTGAATGCTATTGGTGAATTGCAAAAAGATAAATCAATCATTCAAGGCTCTTTTGATTTAAATGATTTAATTTTAAATTCCTCCGTAATTAAGCGAAATAAAGGATCTTTCAAATTTCAATCTCAACAAAATATTGGTACATTAAAACTTACCGAATTCCTCCATCCATTTATTGATGGAGAATACCCCATTCAAATTAATTTTGAAAAAAGATCTATTGCAGTTCCAAAATTATTTATTTCACCCGAGACTGTAGAACTAGAAAAATTTCAATTAAGCAATTTAGTGATTGAAAATCTTTTTTTATCATTTGAAAACCAGCATCCAAAATTTTCAGGACTTGTTAAAGACCTAGATCTCAAAGAAATGTATTTTAAAGAAATTCTTAATATTACCGGGAGTTTTTCTGGATATGGGAGCAACATCAAATTTTTAGTAAATTCGGATAACTCTTTGTTAAGAAATGAGGAAAGCATTTTAACTCCCGCATCACTCATTGCAGCTGGAGATTACTCAAGTTCAAGCTTTGATTTAATAGCCCGTATCAAAAATGAATCTGCTGATGTTGATCTGGCAGTGCAAATCAATCCAGAGTCACCTCACCCTCTTTTAATTGAATTAAAAGGGAAAGATGTTTCTAAACATTTAATTCAATCATCTCTTCCTCAGAATATGAAAAGAGTAGGTTCTTATATAGACGAAAACATTTTTCTTGGAACAAAAAATACGATTTATTTAAACTATTTAAGTCCCGGAGAAAGTTCGCAATCAATTTTTAAGTCAAAAATCTTGATAAATGAATCAAAGTTAATTATTAACTCAGATACAAATATAGACTTTTCTAGGCCATTAATTGAGGTTGATAATAAGAATCTATATGTTTTTTCACCATCAGGAACAATGCGCAATTTTTCATACGATGAAGTGTATGGCGTATTAAATTACAAAACTCAAAAGCTAAACTTTTATTCATTTCACAAGATAAACTCAAAGAACTTCAAGGAATCAATGGGCTATATAGAAGAAGAATTTAATTTTCCTGCCATCGAAGCTAATCACAAAGGACAAATAGATTTAGCTGCGCTAAGACTTGATAATGCTATTTCAGTAAAAACAAATAAATTTTCTCTCCCAGTTAGTCAATCACTAGATATTAATATTGATGGGGGAAATATATATATTGTTAACTTAGAGTTAATCCATGGGTTATTACCTTCAATTTTCTTAAAGGATAAGATTTCCATTGTTCTCAAGGGATCAAACTTAACAAAAAAATATGATTTAAACTTTTCTACAAACATCAATCTTGAGCCAGGAAAATATTTTCCAGATTCAAGCTATCTTAAGATTTTTGGGAAAGAGCTATTTTCAGTTGATCTTAATATACAAAAAGATTCTAAGCCTATTTTAGATATTTTTTCAGACCTAAAGCTCATTGAATTAAATTCGCCATTAAATTTTTTAGCAAAAAACAAGTTTGTTAGCTTGCCTACAAGAATTAGTATTGAGAATTTTTTAAAACCATCTATCAAGGTTTTCAATCAAAAAATTGATATGCATATTAGAGATATAAAGAAATTTAATGGATATATTTCTATAGGAAAAGAACTTCCCGAGAAATTAAACTATTTTAGTCAAAATGCTGGATTAAATTTATATATTAATTCTGAGCTAATTACTGCAGATGAATTAAATTCTCTCTCTTTTCGCCAGCCTGAAATAACATCAGTTAATCTTAATAAATTAGTCTTTGATATTAAAAATTTTGAGGTTTTTAATAATACATTTTCAAATGTTTCAGGTTTGTTTGATTTAAATAACTCAGAAATTAAGGGCAAGTTATTAGCAGACAGACTAGATTTAGATTTCAGAATGGACAAGACAGGTTTTATGCGAGTAGAGTTAAATGAATCAACCATACGTGATATAGAATTTATAAATTCCCAACAATCAACACCTGATATCCATATTAATTCTAGGTTTATTGTAAGAAATTCCTCATTTGGCAAAATAAATATTAAAGAATTAGATATGTATTTATCAAATAATAAGAAAAATTTTACTGTTAATAATATTAAACTTAATTCAGATTTGATATCTATAGCACCATTGAAAGAATCATCAATTGCATATTTTTCAATAGATAAAACAAAACCTCTTTACAGAATAAGAGGCGATTTTTTAATTAAAGATTCAATAAAAATTCCATATTTGAAAGATTATGTAGACTTTTCATATTTTAATGGATCTATAAATTTACAATGGAAAGAACTTTCCAAATTAAGTCATATTGAGGGAGAGGGTAAGTTTATTTTGAAAGATCTAGTTATTGAAGACTCCCTATCTAATTCATTAGCGCTTAATTTATTGGGAGTGCTTAATTTAAGAAATATCCTTGGAAAAGTTGCAAACTTAGATCTCTCTATTGATGAGTTTATTTCAACTCAGCTCAGTAGAGTTGAAGGAGACTTTTTATCTAATAAATCAAAGCTTAAGCTTGTATCACCATTATTTATAGAAACTAATGCTACAAAGATGAAATGGGTTGGTCAAATTAATAAAAATTCAAAAAATAACCTCAATGAATTAGATCTAAATTTAGATTTGAGGATCAGAGTCGGAGAAAACCTTCCATGGTATGCTGCTATTTTAGGCGGACTTCCGGCTGTTGCTGGGTCGGCAGTAATCAATGAAATTTTTGAGGAAGATATAAATGAACTCACAAATTATCAATATGAAATTCTCGGTACGATCGCACAACCTAAATTACAAAGGATCAAATAAGAAAGAAGGTGGCAAGACCAAGAAAAGAAAAGAAACCAATTACATCGGTTACAGTTGTAACAACAACACTTCCAGCAATAGCTGGATCTTGATTAAATTTTCGTAAAATAATAGGTATAAAAATGCCTGCAACTGCTGAACATATTAGGTTTGCAACCATGGCAATACAAATAAGAGTTGCAATAATTATATCTTTGAACCACAAATATGTAATTCCTCCAACTAAAACAGATAATAGGATTCCATTAACGATTGATACTGCTATCTCTCTCTTATAAAGCCACTTCAAATTTGATTGATTTATTTGTTGTAACGTCAAACCTCTAATCATAATAGTTAAAGTTTGAGTTCCAGCAACTCCACCCATGCTGGCTACAATAGGCATAAGAATAGCTAAATATACTATTTGATCTATAGTTGCTTGAAAGAGGCTTATTGTCATAGAGGCTATAAATGCGGTAAATAAGTTAATTGATAACCACAGAATTCTACTTCTTGCAGCTCTTGCTGGAGCGGCAAATGTATCTTCAGCTACTCCAGCCATGCCAAGAAAATTTTGATCTGCATCTTCCATAATTACATCAACAACATCATCAATAGTAATTCTTCCAATTAATTTTGATTTATTATTTACAACTGGAGCTGACACCCAATCATTTTGTTCAAACAATCTAGATACATCTTTGTCATTCAAATCAGCTTCTAATGGTTGAATTTCAGTTTCCATTAACTCTCTTACATTTAGACTCGGATCTGATACAACGATCGTAGAAACTGGTAATGACCCTAGGTATTTATTTTCCCTAGATACAACAAATATTTGGTCTGTATTCTTTGGTAATTCTTTCTGAGCACGAAGGTATCTCATGACTACCTCTAGGTTATGTTTTGGTCTTACGCTGATAATATCAGTATTCATAAGACCTCCTGCTGAGTTTTCTGGATATTCAAGAGCTTCTTGAATTCTCTTTCTATCTCTATTAGACATCGCAGATAAGATATTCTCTGTTTTTCTATTTGGAAGAACTTGAAGAATATCTACAATTTCATCAAGTTCAAGATCCCCAATTATGGTAATAAGTTCTTCAGGTGAAATTTCTGCGATCAGTTCTTGCTGGATTTCATCGTGTAGTTCAGCAATGATTTCACCTTCATCTTGAGTTTCTATTAGTGACCAGAGAAATTTTCTTTCCTTGGGCGGTAGTGATTCAATGCTATGCGCAACCTCAGATGGGTGCATGCCTGATAGTAATCTTTTTATCTGATTGATAGACGGCTCAACTTCTTGATCTTGAAATTTTTTGAGTAGCTCTTCAGATGAGAAGAGTTGAGGATTTATATCATTCATAATTTCAATTTTAACTCACCAGATTATGAATTATCTATTTCTTGAGCTGGGTATGCTGATTTTTTTTCTATATTTTGAAATTGTTCGTCGGGCTAAATTAAATCCTCGCTTATTAAGTATATCTGAGATCTTTTGATCGCTTAATTTCTTAGGTTCGTCTTCTACTATTTTCTGGATCTCTTCCATTAGCTGCATTGGTGTAACTTTTCTAGTTTTTGAGACAGAACTCGCCAAAAGAGATTTCATTGAAACAGCACCTTTTGGAGTTTGTATATATTTAGATCTTAAAATTCTTGAAACAGTTGATGGGCTTATTTTTAATTCCTTAGCAAGTTCTATGTTGGTTATTGGTTTCAGCTCAGGGGACTTATCTAATAAAAAGTTAGCTTGAATTTTACAAATTAAAGTACCAACATTTTGGACAGTTTCATTTCTTTTATTTATTGCTCTTATTAACCACTTTGCATCTCCCATTTTTTCTTTTAATTCTTTATTTGCTTTATTTTTTTTATCTTTTACAAGCTCTTCCAGCTCTTTATCTAGACTGATTAAAGGAAAGTTATCTAGTTTAAATTGCACATCTAGGCTTTTATCATTGCTTGGAATAACTTCTAAATCTGGTTGAATTAAATTTATAGGTTCAAATTCTAAACCGGGAGATAGATCACATTGTTTAATTTTTTCCAGCACAACATCAATAGAGTTTTCTGAAAACTGCATGATGAGATCATTTTTAGCATTTTCAAAGCTAGAAAATTGAGGGTTAAATAAAATCTGATTAGCAATTTCTAATTCATCTGCGGAAACTCCTCTTTTTTCTAATTGAATATAAATGGTCTCTTTAAAATTTCTAGCCCCAATTCCTGAAGGCTCTAAAGTTTGCACTATATTAATTAGCACGTTCTTTATTTGCTGAGTTGAGTACTCATGTTCCATGAGCTCTTCAAGATCATCTAGATCAATTTGAAGCAATCCATTTTCTTCAAGGGATTGAATAATCGCTAATGCGATTCTCTTTTCTGAATCACTTAACCTCATATCTTCTAGTTGATTTTTTAGATGGTTTTGGAGGGTAAGTTTATTTGGTAAATTTTCTAAAACATCCATATCAACCAAGTTTGTAGTGGATAAATTTCCTTGGTCTTTTTTTAAGAAAGGATTTTCATCTAACTCCTTACTAATTTTATTAATAATTTCTAGCCTTGATAGTTGAAGCAAATCTATTGATTTCTTTAATTGTGGCGTTATTGATAGCTGCTGATTTTGTTTGAATTCTCTTACAAGTTTGATAGACATTTTTTAAGAAAACATTTTGCCAAAATATTTTTGTTTTACATGAGAATTTTTTTTTAAATCTTCCTCTGTGCCCTCAGCAATAATACTTCCTTCACTTAGAATAATAGCTCTATCGCATAAGCTTAAAGTTTCTCTAACATTATGATCTGTAATTAAAATAGATATATTTTTTTTAGAAATTTCTTTAAGTAAGACTTTAATTTCCTCAACAGCAATTGGATCAACGCCTGCAAATGGTTCATCTAAGAGCATAATGTTAGGCTCGCAAATTAAAGTTCTGGCTATCTCTACTTTCCTGCGTTGTCCCCCTGACAGCATTCTTCCTTTTGCTTGAAGAATTTTTGTTAAATCAAAATCATCTATAATTTTTTTTACTATTTGAGTTCTTTCCTCTGTATTTCTCTTTGATAATTCCGCTATCCCTAAAAGGTTACTTTCTACGCTCAGATCTAGAAAAATCGATGATTCTTGAGGTAGATATCCTAATCCAAAATATGAGCGAATATTCAAGGGGTCATTTGTAACATCTCTGTCATTAATAAATACCTTTCCTTGATTTGGAAAAATTAAACCAGCCGCGATATAAAAAGCTGTTGTTTTCCCAGCTCCATTTGGACCAAGCAAACCTACAATCTCATTTGCACCAATAGAGAAAGTAATATTTGAAAGAATTTTTTTCATACCAAAAGTCTTTTCGATATTTGTTAAGGTTAGGCAACCGTTATTCATTTGAAGCAATTTGATATGTGATTAGGTTAGATGTAATTGAATTACCATCATTTAAAAGCCTTGCATTTCCAATCAAATCCATAGATTTATTTGGATAAATAACAAATAATTCTGCTTCACCATCTACGTTGTCAGATTTAATAGACGCAGGCACCCCGGAGATTTCTAATTTTTTATCTTTGAGGCTAAGCAGGGCATCAGATCCTTTTATAATGAAGCTATCAATTTGTATCTTGATATTATCCTTGAAGGTTAATTGGCTCATTTTTTCATTAAGAGTTACTTGATCTGCTTGGATTGAAATATTTTGAAAGTTTGTATTTTCTTCTGATATCGCAACAGGTAAAAAGAAATAGCCAAATAGAATTAACAAAATTTTATAATTTTGAGCCATTTCTTTTTTTAAATAATCCTAGCTTCAAGTAGCTGATGCATGGTAATAATCCCAGCACTATTTCCATGGTTATTTGATGAATTAACAACCAGGCTAAAAATTTTATTCTTTTCCATGATTTCAGCAGCATCAATTGCTAGAGCCTTACTTTCAATACTCTTAAAGTTTGAAGTCATGACATCTTTAATGAGAGTCTTGTCTAAATCTATGCCATTATTCAAGCATCTTCTTAAATCTCCATCAGTAAATATACCAACAATTTTTTTATTACTTGAGACTAAAGTTACCCCAAGTTTTTTTTCAGTTACTACTATCAATGCATCTTTTAGAGATGTGGTTTCATTAACCATTGGAGCATTTTCATTCATTGCTGCTAAATCTTGAACTAATGTTGTAAGTTTTTTTCCTAGTTGTCCAGCGGGATGAGATCTTGCAAAATCATCCTTACTAAAACCGCGCGCTTCTAATAAAGCGATTGCCAAGGCATCTCCAAATACTAGAGCAATTGTGGTTGAAGATGTTGGGGCTAGATCTAATGGACAAGCTTCCTCATCAGCATTTATTACTAGGCTGATTTTTCCTGCTTTTGCGATTGTTGATTTTTTGTTGTTAGATAAGGTGAAAATGTTTGGAGTTGAGCGTTTTAATGCAGGTAAAATCTCAATAATTTCTTTTGTTTCTCCAGAATTTGACAGAATTAAAATTGAATCCTCCTTGTCTATCATCCCCAAATCACCGTGAGCAGCTTCTGTAGGATGTATAAAAAATGATGAAGTTCCAGTGCTCGACAAGGTTGCAGAAATTTTTTGGGCTATGTGACCAGATTTTCCGATACCCATAAGGACTAATTTTCCTTTAGTAGCAAGAATAGCAGAACAAAGATTTTCAAAATCAGGCTGTATTTGTTTGCTTAAATTCATTACAGCGTTTGCCTCGATTTCAATGACTTTCATAGCCGAGCTGATAAAATTCTTATCTTTCATATTTCATTTTTAGTTTTCCACTGATGTTATAATACCTCCATGAAAGCTACTTTGAAATCTATTGCTATTTTTTTTGGATTGCTCGGTCTTCAAAGCAACTTATTTGCTGAATCTGATCCTCATAGATATATTGACTCACAATCACAAGCAATGGTTTCTATTATTACAAATAATCAAGACCTCTATACACAAGATCCAGAGTTATTTAAAGATAAAATTAATTTAGTTTTTGAACCAATGGTTGATTTCAGAAGAGTGGGTGCAAGTGTGATGGGAAAAAAATATTACCTTGCTGCCTCGAAACAACAAAGACTTGAGTTTATCAAATCTTTTAAAACCTCTTTATTGGATACATATTCCTCAACACTAGCCCAATGGGGCGATCAAAAAATTGTTACCGTTTTTCCTGATTTTTTAGAATTTAAAAAAACTGAAGATGTTCACCAAAATTTAATCACCGCTAGCAATACTTATCCAATAACTTATAAAGTTAGAAAAGGTAAAAATGGAAAATGGTTAATTATTAATATTATTGTAAATGGAGTTAATCTGGGTCTAACTTTCAGAAATCAATTTCAAGCGCTTGCAAAAGAACATGATGAAAATATTGATGAAATAATTAAGCATTGGACATCAGATGCTAATCTTGATACATAACAAAGCATTCAATACTCAATGGACATAACTCAATTTCTTCAATTAGAATTTCCTGAAGCTGAAATATCTTTTGATGGAGAAGACTGCAATTCAAAAGTACTTATAGTAAGCAAAGAATTTGAGGGTTTAACCACTCTTAAGAGACATAAATTAGTTTTGAGCGTGCTAAAAGAGCATTTTAAAACAGGTGAGTTGCACGCTTTAAGTCTAAATACAAAATCTCCATCAGAAATGAGTTAAATATGGAAAAATTAAAAATTATAGGAGGGAATAAACTCTCTGGGTCCATTTCTTGTTCTGGAGCAAAAAATGCAGCTTTACCAATGCTGGCTGCAACAATATTAAGCGATAAACCCATTATTTTTAAAAATTTACCTTACCTTCAAGATATTACAACTATGTTTGAAATTTTAGGTTCAATGGGGGCTGACATTACTCTTAATGAGAGCATGGATTTTATAATTTCTACATCTAAACTTCATGATTTTGAAGCTCGCTATGAACTAGTTAAGACTATGCGAGCTTCTATTTTAGTTTTGGGTTCTCTTGTTGCTCGTCATGGGTTTGCTAGAATCGCTCTTCCAGGAGGATGCGCTATAGGAACAAGACCTGTTGATTTTCATTTGGATGCTTTAGAAAAACTAGGAGCAAAAATTGAATTAAAAAACGGTTATATTGAAGCAAGTTCAAAAAAATTAGTTGGGTGTGAAATTGATTTTCCAGGAGTGTCTGTTACCGGTACAGAAAATATCATGATGGCTGCTGTACTTGCAAAAGGGCGAACGGTTCTTAGAAATATTGCAAAAGAACCTGAAGTCGAAGATTTAGCTAATTTTCTAAATTCCATGGGAGCAAAAATAACTGGAGCAGGGACTGACGAAATTATTATTGATGGTGTTAAAGATCTTAAGGGAACTGTATTTTCAATCCCAGCAGATAGAATAGAAGCTGGAACCTATTTAATCGGAGCAGCTATTACAGGCGGTGACGTGACAATTTCAAACGTCCAAGCTCCTCGCATGAACAATATTCTAGATAAGTTGAAACTTAGCGGCGCTACAATCAAAATAGATGAGAATAATATTCAACTAGTTATGAAAGAGCATTCAATCTTACCTGTAGATATTTCTACAGCTCCATTTCCAGGATTTCCAACTGATATGCAAGCACAATTTACAGTTCTAAATGCGCTATCTAATGGCTCATCAGTTGTAACAGAAAATGTGTTTGAAAATCGGTTTATGCATGTTCAGGAATTAAACAGGATGGGTTGTGATATCACTGTTAAGGGAAGCAACGCTTTTGTTAAGGGGGTGAGTTCAATTAACGGGGCGCCAGTTATGGCAACAGATCTTCGGGCTTCTGCTAGTTTAATCTTGGCAGGATTGTGTGCTCAAGGAGAGACCATAGTAGATCGTGTTTATCATATAGATAGGGGATATGAAAGGATTGAAGAGAAGTTATCTTATTTGGGCGCAAATATAACTAGGCTCCCAAATTAGTTAGGCATAGCTTTTGTAGTTATCTTAAGGGTCTTCACATTAGAGTCTTGTAATATTTGGAAATTAATTTCATCTCCAGGAAAGGAATTGTTTAATGCTCCAGTTAAATTTTCCCATGAAGGAGGTTTATCATTTATAGATAAGATTATTGCTCCTTGATTTACTGCCCCGTTGTTAAAAAGAGGCCCATAATTCTTAAGTTCTAATATTTCCAGTCCATAAGTTACTTTCTTATTTAATAAAAACCGCTTAAATTTAACTCTAAAATCTCCAATCCATGATCGTTTTACTGACCCATATTGAATAATCTCTGAAGCGACTTCTATCATTTTATTAGCCGGGAGAGCAAAACCAATTCCTGCATAAGAACCAGTTTTAGAAAAAATTTTAGTATTCATACCTATAAGATTTCCCTTATGATTGATTAAAGCTCCGCCCGAATTTCCTGGATTAATAGCAGCATCAGTCTGAATTAGCTCAAGGTAGGGATTTCCATAATCTCTTCCAGTTGCACTAATGATGCCGCTTGTAAAGGTTTTCCCTAAACCAAATGCATTTCCTATTGCAATTACTTGATCACCTATTTGCACGGACGAACTATTTGATACTTCAATTTGTTTTAAAGCATCCATAGCGCTAATTTTAATGACTGCAAGATCAGACCTTTCATCAAATCCTATCAGGGTGGCTGGGTAAACTTGACCATCATCTAGCTCAACTTCAATGAGTGTTGTCCCCTGAATTACATGTAGGTTAGTGATAATATACCCATCATTAGAAATAATAATTCCAGAACCAATAACGTCTTTGGAGGACTTTCCATTAAATAATCTAGTTTCATTATTTCCTTTAGAAGTTATATTTATAACAGATGGAGATGCCTTTGAAATTGCTTCCACATAACCATCGCCATTCGACATATTTGTATAAAGATATGTCAGAATAACTACTAATATCAGAAAATTAATTCTTGAAAGTTTATTATTAAATAATCTCATATACCTATTAAATCAATATTATGAAAGATATAAAAGTTGTACTTGAGAATTTATCTACTCAAGGCATAAAACTTGATAATGCTCAACTTTCATTCTTACAAGAATTTATATATCTAGACTCACAATTTAAACCACCTACAATTTTCTTTAGAAACAAATCAATTGGAAATTTGTACCTTTGGGGTTCAGTTGGCCGAGGAAAAACAGTATTGTTGAATGCTCTCATTGATTCTTATTTTCCAAATTCAGGAAGATTTCATTTTATAGAATTTATGCAACTTGTTCATAGAAAATTGTCCGATTTTTCAGGCAATATCGATCCATTATTAAAAGTTGTTAAAAGCCTTGTGAAGGAATATAACATTATTTTTATTGATGAATTCCAGATTGAGGATATTACTGACGCAATGATTATAGGCACTTTAATTGAATTAATTTCTAAAAGTGGGACAAGATTATTGCTTTCATCCAATTCACATCCAGATGATTTATATAAAGATGGTCTTCAGAGAAGTAAATTTATAAAAACCATTGATTTTATAAATAAAAAATTTTTAATTTATTGTCTCATGGGTGCTGAAGACTATAGGCTCAGAGAGATTGCGCGTTTTGATAGTTCCGTTGAAGATGGAAATAGTGACGAGAGTGTAAAGGAGTTTCTTGAAAGAACTTTTAGCAAAGAAATTACTAATCAAAAAAATTTTTTAGCAAGTAATAGAAAATTTAATTGCTTAGGGAGTTCAGATAAAATTTTATGGCTTTCTTTTGATGATTTTTTTTCATTGCCGTGTGCAAGCAAAGATTTTATAGAGATTGTTAATAAATTTGAATGGGTTTTTATCAATAATTTTCATGTTTGTAATGATGATCATATAGATAAGATTAGGAGGTTTATTAGCTTTATAGATATCGCATACCAAGAAAAACAAAAATTGAAATTCTTTTATGATCCCAATTTAATGAATAATTTGTATTCTGGAGATAAGTTACATCAATTCTGGGTCAGAACTGAAAGCAGACTTCATCAAATAGCAACAAAAAAATATCTTCAAAATTTAGAGAAAAACTAAACTAAATGAATTAAAATATTGATTAAATAGCGCGTAAACATTAACATTCGCATCTAATTTTTTTCTTAAAGCATAAAAAATAATGAAAACTCTTTCACTCAGAAAAGAAGACGCTCAACATGACTGGTATGTTGTTGATGCTTCAGACAAAATTCTAGGGCGTCTAGCTACAAAAATAGCTGATCGCATTAGAGGTAAAGACAAGCCTACCTTCACACCTCATACAGATGGTGGAGATTATGTGGTAGTCATAAACGCTGAAAAAATCCTTGTTACTGGGAAAAAGCATGATGACAAAAAGTATTACACTCACTCTCTTTATCCCGGTGGATTAAAGACTAAAGCTTTCAAAGATCTTATCGAAGATAAGCCTGAATATATTGTAGAAGAGGCTGTTAAAGGCATGCTTCCAAAAAACAAACTTGGAAAAAAGATGTTCAAAAAACTTAAAGTCTACAAAGGTGAAAATCACCCTCATGAATCACAAGAACCTCAAATCTGGGAACCAAGACTATGAGTGCAGCTATTCACTACGCAACCGGTAGAAGGAAGACTTCATCAGCCCGAGTTTACCTTTCTAAAGGCAAGGGAAAAATATTAGTTAATGATAAAGAATTATCTCATTATTTCGGAAGACAGGTTGCTCAAATGCTAGTTATGCAACCTCTTAAATTAACTGAGTTAGATGAGAAAGTTGATATTAAAGTTAAGGTCAAAGGTGGTGGAAGTTTCGGTCAAGCTGGAGCTATTAGGCATGGTATTTCAAGAGCATTACTTGAATTTGATGAGTCCTTAAGACCACAATTAAAATCTGCTGGATTTCTTACCAGGGATGACAGAAAAGTAGAAAGAAAGAAACCGGGATTAAAGAAAGCAAGAAAAAGCTCTCAATTCTCGAAACGTTAATTTCTATTCTATGGAAGAAAAAATTACCACACGAAGAAAAGTACTCATAGGCATGACTACTGCAGTAGGCGCAGCAGGAGTTCCATTTGCTGCTGTTCCTTTTATAGCGTCATGGAATCCAAGCGCAAAGGCAAAAGCTCTTGGCGGTCCAGTAAAAGTTGATGTTTCAAAAATGCAAGTAGGACAAAAAATTCAAGTAGCCTGGAGAAAGCAGCCTATATTTGTTATTCGTCATAGCAAAGAAACATTGGACAATCTTTCCAATATAGAGCTTAAACTTGATGATCCTAATTCTCTCAAAATTGAAGAGCCATACAGAGATGAAAATCCAACCAGATCAACTTCGACAGAATATACAGTGCTAGCAGGTATTTGTACTCACTTAGGATGTTCACCAAAATATTATCCTGAAATGGAATCACAGCCTTGGGATGAATCATGGGTTGGAGGATTTTTCTGCCCTTGTCACGGCTCGATGTTTGATATTGTTGGAAGAGTATTTAAAGGAGTTCCAGCTCCTACTAATTTAAAGGTTCCGCCACATTACTTTGACGGAAGTATTTTAACAATAGGGGAAGAAAAAGGCACCGCGTAATGACCCAAGAATCATCAGGATTTTTTAACTGGATTAACAACCGTTTACCTATTGTTAATACATTCGAACGCCACTTATCCAAGCATCCAGTCCCTAAAAAAGTTAACTTTTGGTATATGTTTGGTGCATTAGCATCAGTGGTTTTAATTATTCAGATTGTTTCAGGTATTTGGTTGATGTTTGGATATGAGAATACCGAAGAAGGAGCTTTTAGCTCTATTGAATACATTATGAGAGATATTGAATATGGTTGGATTATTCGGTATATGCATACTACTGGCGCTTCAATGTTTTTTGCTGTTGTGTATCTTCATATGTTCAGAGGATTATTGTATGGTTCATATCAAAAACCAAGAGAATTGGTTTGGATATTTGGCATGACTATATACCTTGCTATGATGGCAGAAGGATTCTTAGGTTATGTTCTGCCTTATGGTCAAATGTCTTATTGGGGCGCTCAAGTAATTATCTCTCTCTTTGGAGCAATACCATACATAGGTGAATCATTAGAGATATGGATTAGAGGTGATTACTATATTTCTGGTGCAACCATTTCAAGATTCTTTGCATTGCATGTGGTAGCTTTGCCCTTGATACTAATTGCTCTAGTTTTTATGCATTTAGTTGCACTACATGAGGTGGGAGCAGGCAATCCTGAAGGCGTTGATATTGAAAAGCATGTAGATGAAGATGGAGTGCCATTAGATAGCGTTCCATTTTTTCCATATAAAGTTTTAAATGCTTTAGTGGCAATTGGAATATTTGGCATTGTTTTTTCAATCATTATGTTCTTTTTCCCTGAAGGCGGGGGTTATATGATAGAGCTAGCAAACTTTGAAGAAGCAAACCCTCTAAGCACTCCTGAGCACATTGCTCCAGTTTGGTATTACTCCCCATACTATGCCATGTTAAGGGCGGTGCCTGATAAGTTAGGTGGTCTGATAGTAATGGGTGCTGCTATAGCTATTTTATTCGTAGTCCCATGGCTTGATAGAAGTAAAGCAGCCTCGATAAGATACAAAGGCATATTAAGTAAAATTGCAATGACTATATTTGTTATCAGCTGGCTCATGCTAGCATGGCTGGGCACTGTTCCTGTGACAGCATTGAGGACCAATCTTAGTATTATTGGAACTGTTATTTATTTTGCTTTCTTCCTTTTAATGCCCATCTATTCTTCAATAGAAAAAATAAAATCTGTGCCAGAGAGATTATGAAAAAATTCTTTCTAATAACTTTCTTATTTATTGGCTCTCAAGAAATTTTTGCAGCAGGGAGTGCCCCCTGTGGTGACTATGGTGAATGCGATACTTTTGAACCCGAGCTCAACAATCTGGAATCATTGCAATTAGGAGCTCTTACTTTCATTAATCATTGCTATGGTTGTCATTCATTAAAGTATTCTCGCTGGGGTAGAATTGCAAAAGACTTAGATATTCCAGAGGAAATCTTCACCGACAATTTAGTTTTTGGTAAAGGCGTAAAGCTTGGAGACAGAATGATTGGGTCAATGAAATCAGCTGATTCCGAGTTTTGGTTTGGAATTGCTCCCCCCGATCTTTCGCTTATAACAAGATTGCATGGTTCGGATTGGGTCTATACTTATTTAAGAACATTTTATGAAGACTCATCAAAGCCATATGGTGTAAATAATTTGGTTTATCCTGGTGCGGCTATGCCGAATGTATTAGCTTCAATGCAAGGTCAACAGATCTTATCTTGTAAAGATGTGCCAGTCATTGCTAGCAATGGAGGAGTTCGCAGAGATGAGTTTGGTAATGATATTACTGAAGAGAAGTGCGGTTTTCTTAAAACCATTGTGGGGTCAGGTACATTATCTGAGCAAGAATTTGATGAGGTTATATTTAATCTTGTAAACTTCATGACATATATTGGTGAACCAAGTAGATCGGATAGAGAAAGAATGGGATGGTATGTGATATTATTTTTTATAGTATTTACAGCTTTTTCTTATCTTCTTTTTAGGGAATATCAAAAAGATTATCACTAGAATTCAACCAATAACAAAGAGGAAGCATGATTTTATATTCTTACAAAGATGACCATTATAGCCACAGAGTAAGGATTGTCCTTGCCGAAAAGGATATTGCATGTGAGATTAGAGAAACATCTAATGAAGAGGCCCCCGAAGAGGTCCTAGCGCTCAATCCATATCATACCTTGCCTATTTTAGCAGATAGGGATCTTGGTCTGTACGATTCAGGAGTCATGCTTGAATATCTTGACGAACGCTTTCCTCATCCTCCGCTTCTGCCTGTTTACCCTGTTTCAAGAGCTAATAGTAGAACACTTATGCTTAGGATAGATAAAGAATGGTGCCCCTTACTAGATATATTGACTGCTAAAGAGCTTTCAGATAAGGAATTATTGGTTGTAAGAGAAGAATTGCTAAATGAAATTAGTACAGTTGCACCCACTTTTAAAGAATTTGATTTCTTCATGAGTGAGGATTTTTCCTTAATTGATTGTTATTTAGCTCCAATTTTATGGAGACTTCCTTCGCTTGGGATTAATCTCCCTTTAAACAGACATTTAAAACCCTTATTAGATTATCAAACTAAAATTTTTGATAGACCAAGTTTCCAAGACAGCCTCTCCTTAATTGAAAGAGACCTAAGAGACTAAGGCGAAAATAAATCCGCACTAATTTTTTTCAAAGGAATCTCTCTCTTAGCACATGAATTAGATTTGTAAAAAATAGTCCCTGTAATCCCATTTATCTTTGCTGACTGAACTCCAGATTGATTTAATACTTGAATTATAAGCCAATCATTTAATATTCCTTGTTCTAAAAATTTTTCAAGAGATAGTGATTTATTGTTTTGGATTTTATTTGATAAAAGGATCGATATAGGGACAAAAGAATCTTCATAGTCTAGTAGTTGAAGAGGCTCATTTATCCCTTCCAAGGAAGAAATAAAATTTAAATACTTAAACTTATTAGCCCCATGATATCTAAGAGCAGGAATCATTGCCTTGTATTCTTGAGGCTTAAGAAAAAGTACAATTTGTTGAACATCGGATCTTGGTCGAGGAGTAAATTTTAAATTTTGATTTGGATTCAAGCTAGATATTTTTTTAAATCTTCCCTCGCTTAAATTAATCTCCAAGGTCTTTGCAGCAAATTCTTGAAAGTTAATTGAGTTATATTTTAATTTAGTAAGACTGGAATTATTGGATTCTAGCCTTTGAAGAACAGATTTGTATTCTTGTGAATAAATTACCAGTATTCGATCAGTGCTTTTATTGATTTTCTGATTAATTGATAAAATAGAGTCATCATAGAGGCTAGAGCAGAATCCATTAATTTTTGTTGATAGTAAATTTTTTGGAAGAGGACCTTGTTTTTTATCAACCCATGAAATATTTATAGGAAGGTTCAGTTGAAAAATTAATTTTATTAATTCTGAAGAATGCTGTTGATTAGGATTGAGTTGGATAAGAAAATTATCTTTGGCAAGAATTTTCTGATAATTTTCTTTTAGTATCCTTATGTCCTTTATCTGGTCTTGATTTAGAGCATTGCTTTCAATGGCTTGTTGGATTATTTCTAAGTAATTAACAAAGTAACCCTGATAGTCGTATAATTTTTGAAGGTTTCTATTATCTGTAGCTTCAAGGAATTCAGTTGAATTTCTTTGTAAATTTTTAGATGTTGCAGAGCAAGATGCTAAGATAATTAATGCTGCAATATGTGCTGCAAGTTTATTTTTCTTTAATATCATTTAGTTAATTTTATGCTTTATCTAATCTGCACCCCAATTGGTAATTTAAATGATTTCTCGTTGAGGTCAATCAATACTTTAAAGGAAGTAAAAAGGATTTTTGCTGAAGATACCAGAGTAGCTGCAAAACTGTTACACCATTTTGATATTCATAAGAAAACAATTCCATTCCATGAACATAATGAAGAAAAAGTTACCTCAGAAATAATTGAATTAATCAAAGATGGAGAGACCATAGCTATTTTATCTGATGCAGGAGCACCTCTTATTTCTGATCCCGGATATCCATTGATTCAAAAATGTATTAAAGAGAATATTTCTTTTACTGTTCTCCCAGGGCCCTCGGCAGTTATAAATGCGGTAATTCTTTCTGGCTTAGCTTCTAATAAATTTACATTTAATGGATTTTTACCAAAACAATATGAAGCAAAAATAAAAATTGCTACAAAACTCAAGACTAGCGATATGACAAATATTTTCTTTGAATCAGCCAAGAGAATTAGCAAAACTATTGAAATATTTTCTGAAGTTCTTAGCTCAGATACACAAATAGCAATTTGTAGGGAGATGACTAAAGAGCATGAGTCAATTTATAGGGGATCTTTAGAAGAAATCCTTGCTATTATTAAAACAAATAAAATGAAATTTTTGGGAGAGTTTGTTTTACTTATCCACCCTAGTAAATCTTATAGCAAAGATTTTGATTTAGATGAAAATTTTTGTAAACCATTTCTAGATTATCTATCTCCAACAGATGCATCTAAGCTTATAGCTAAGATTACAAATTTTTCTAAGCAGGGCGTTTATAAATTCCTTTTAGAGATTTCTAAATAATTCTAAAAAGTATAAAATATACGTGAGTTGATCGGATGACTGCTAGCAATTTGCTAGAGGAAAGTCCGGACTTCATAGAGTAGAGTGCCAGGTAACTCCTGGGGGGCGTGAGCCTACGGCAAGTGCAACAGAAATTATACCGCCAAGAAATTGGTAAGGGTGAAATGGCAGGGTAAGAGCCTACCGCGTATTTGGTAACAAATACGGCAATGTAAACCCCACTTTGAAGCAAAACCAAATAGGAATCCGTTGAGGCTACTCGCCAAGGACTCGGGTAGGTTGCATGAGCAATGTGGTGACATATTGCCTAGATAGATGGTCATTTAACACAGAATCCGGCTTATAGATCAACTCATGCAATTTTTTTAAAAAAAAGTGTGTAAAAGTGTGTTAAATGTAGTATAAAGTGTGTAGATATTAATTTATTTAAACATTATGTTTGGTTTTACAACAATTTCAATAGATGCAAAGGGGCGGTTAACCATCCCTGCTAAATATCGAGATCAGCTTCTTGCTCAAAATGAAGTAAATATTATTGTTACAAGAGATCCTCAATATCCAGCATTAAAAATTTATCCTGGCTCAACTTGGAATAATATCGCAAAGGAACTTCAGTCCCTGCAAGGTCTTGATCCTATAGTGAGGAATTTACAATGGACAATTTTAGGAAATGCTAGCGTCAGTTCATTTGATCCCAAGGGAAGAATGTTAATTCTTTTGCCGTCTGAGTTAAGAGAATACGCTGAAATAAATAAAGCTGAAAAAGTTTCTTTTATAGGTATGGGAAATAAGTTTGAAGTTTGGAATGATACGAATTGGGAAATGAGACAAACTGGTGGGACGTTATCCACTGAAATTCTTGAGGTTGTCTTACCAGAGAGTTTAAAAACAATATCTTTTTAAAGGGGTAGAAAATGAATTGGGAAATAATTGAAGAAAATGCTGGTTTAGCTAAGATTAAAGTTATTGGTGTAGGTGGAGCTGGTGGAAACGCAGTTATTCATATGATTAATCATGAGATTCAAGGGGCAGATTTTATTTGTGCTAATACAGACTCTCAAGCATTGGAGAGAGCAACAGGCTCTACTATTTTAAAGCTTGGTGATAATGTCACTAGAGGTTTGGGTGCAGGAGCAGATCCTAAGGTAGGAAGAGCTGCAGCAGAAAGAGATAGAGCTTCAATTGAAGAGTTATTAGATGGCGCTGACATGATTTTTATTACTGCGGGAATGGGGGGCGGCACTGGAACCGGAGCTGCACCAGTAATCGCTGAAATTGCTAAAGAAATAGGTGCTTTAACAGTAGCTGTTGTTACAAAGCCATTTAATTTTGAAGGTCACAAAAGAAAAGCTGCAGCTGAGCAAGGAATAGCTGAGTTGGTAGAGGAGGTAGATAGTTTGATCACTATTCCAAATCAAAAGTTGATGGATATTCTGGGAAGAAAGACCTCCATGGAAGAAGCTTTCGCTAAAGCAGATGATGTTTTAAAAGGAGCGGTTCAGGGGATTTCAGACATTATCATGAAACCTGGATACATCAATGTTGACTTTGCTGATGTAAAAACAGTTATGTCAGAAAAAGGTATTGCAATGATGGGCACTGGTCAATCAAGCGTAGATGAAAGAGGTATTGATGCTGCGAGTCAGGCTGTTAGCTCTGAGTTACTTGAAGATATTGAATTAAAAGATGCAAGAGGAGTTTTGGTAAACATAACTGCAAAATCACCAACAATGGCGGATTTTGATGAAGTAGATTCAGTTATTAGAGAGTTTACCGCTGATGATGCAACTATCATTTATGGAACAGTAATGGAAGATTCAATGGATGAAGAGGAATTACTTGTTACTGTTGTTGCGACAGGAGTTAACCAAAAAACAGCCACTTTAGCTGTTGATAATACTAGAAGAGCTACAGTGGAACTGAAGCCAGTTGGGTTAGATACACTCAAGGCAGAACAATCAATCGAGTCAGGTGGCACATCGTCTGCAGAGGATATAGATTTCCTTGATGTGCCAACCTTCATGAGAAAGCAAGTAGATTAATTTATGCTTCATGTTCCAGTTCTGCTGGAAGAATCATTAGATTTCTTACTGCATGATTTATCTGGAACATATCTTGATTTAACCTTTGGAAGAGGCAGTCATTCTCAAGAAATACTTAATAGAATTTCTCCCCATGGAATATTGCATGCCGTTGATCGAGATCTTGAGGCAATCTCATATGGAAAAGAGAATATAACTGATTCACGTTTTAGTATTTCTCATTCGAACTATTCTGAAATTGATTCATTATTTCCAATGCAGCAATTTGATGGAATTTTGTTAGATCTTGGTACCTGCTCAACTCATTTAGATAATCCAGAAAGAGGTTTTAGCTTTCAAAGTAATGGACCTTTAGATATGCGAATGGATACATCTACTGGTTTCAGTGCATCTGATTGGCTCAATAGCGCACCTGAAGAAGAGATTTGTGATATTTTGTATGAATATGGAGAGGAGAGAGCCTCAAGGAAAATTGCCAACGAAATAGTTAAACACAGAGCAATCAAACCATTAGAAACAACAAAAGATTTGACTAAAATTATTGAAATAGTTTTAAAAAGAGTTGGTAAAATTCACCCAGCAACTAAGACATTCCAGGGTATTAGAATTCATGTAAACAATGAGCTGCATCATTTAAAAATTGCTCTCTCAAAGATGAATGAGATGTTAAAAGTTAATGGGGTGATAGTCGTAATTTCATTCCATTCACTTGAAGATAGAATTGTAAAGAATTTTTTTAAACCAGAAATTCAAGAATTACCAAAAGATATTCCAATGAATAGTTCTATAAAAGAAACATTTAAATGTATTAAAAAGAAAATTAAACCTTCCTCTGAAGAGATTGAAAGAAACCCTCGTTCTAGAAGTGCAGTCATGAGAGTATTTTCCAAGCTATGAAAACTAACTCCTATTTATATTTTTTATTCATCAATATTTTTTTTCTGTTTTGTATATGTCTTGAGACTATAAAAATTAGATGGCAATTTAGTCAGGAATATGAAAATAATGCTCATCTTCAAGTTGCAAATAATAAATTGAAGGAAATAAATTTTCACTTGAGAACGGAATACTACCATCTCAGCTCCCCAGCTAAAGTCGAACGTCATGCAAAAGAAACCTTAAAAATGGTAGAGATAACCAAAGTAATAAATATAAGTTATGAAAAATAATTTTGGTTTGAGTTGGCGAGCCTATTTAATATATATTTTTCTTGTTCTAGGCTTGTTTGTTTTAATTTTTAGAGTCATAAGTATTCAATATGTTGAGGGAGACTTTTTAACGTCTAAGGGCAAGAGTATGTTAGAGACTTCTAGGTTAATATCAGCATTGCGGGGAAGTATATTAGATAGAAATAACTTCCCTTTGGCGGTATCAATTAATCAATATGACCTATATGCGCTCAAAAATTTTTCTGAAGAAGATTTTTTAAAATTAACAAATATTCTTTTATTAAGAAAAGAATATTTAGATATTAAAAAGTTTAATAGAAAAACTTTAATTTTTTCTAATTTAAACTTTTCCCAATATGAGAAAGTTAAGGAACTTAAACTTTCTGAGGTAGAGATTGAATCATTTCAAAAGAGATATTATCCATTAGGTGAGCAGGTAGCACCCCTTGTTGGATTTTCTGGAAAAGATGGAATAGGTTTAGAGGGGCTTGAAAATATTCTAGATTCTGAATTGTCTGGAGTCCCAGGACAGGAAACTATATTTAGAAATGCGAGTCGAAGACCTGTAGTAACGCAAGAAGTAATTCAGGGTCAAGATATAAAGTTAACAATAGATAGCAGGATCCAGTTTTATGCTTTCAAACATCTTTCAAGATTTGTAGAGGCAAATAAAGCAAAAGGAGGTACTGCCATAGTTCTAGATAATATTTCTGGTGAAATTCTTGCAATTGCAAGTTACCCTTCATATAACCCTAATAATCCTCAAAGACAGATCAAGCGCAATAGAGCGTTAGTTGATTCATTTGAGCCTGGCTCAATTATTAAACCTCTTGCTTTAGCTAAAGGAATTGATTTGGGTATACTTTCAATCGATCAAGTGATAGATACTAGCCCAGGATTTATTAATCTTAATGGTCACAAGGTATCTGATCCAAAAAATTACAAAGAATTAACTATTGGTGAAGTTATAGCTAAATCAAGTCAAGTAGGAGCATCTAAGATAGCTCTAGCAGTTGGAATAGAAGGTTTAGTTTCAGGTTACAAAGGATTTGGTTTATCGAAACCACCTAACATATTTTTTCCAGGAGTTGCCTATGGCGTAATTAATGCAAGACAAAACATAACTGATCATGAAATTGCAAGCATAGGATTTGGATATAGTATGACTGCCTCTTCTTTGCAATTAGCTCAAGCATATTCAGTTTTTGCTAATAAAGGCTATCTCAAGGATTTTAAAATTTTTTTTGATGGAGATCATGTATATAAACAACGAGTGATTAGTGAAAATGCGACTGATGATATTTTAGAATTATTAAAATTGGTTGTTACAGATGGAACAGGGCAGCTAGCAATGGTGTCAGGGTTTGAAGTTGCTGGAAAAACTGGAACTTCTCATAAATCAAGTTCAAAAGGTGGATATGATCAAAGTAAATACATTGCTTCTTTTGCAGGGATAGCGCCATTAAATTCCAAAAGACTTACAATTTTTGTCAGTGTTGATGAGCCAGGATTGAATAATTATTCCGGTGGAAGTGTTGCTGCTCCTTTATTTGCCGCAATTTCTAACGATGTTCTAAATTATTTAGATGAATAAACTTTCTCTAATCAAGCCTTCAATTAAAACTAATGCATTTGATGAATGTAAAATTTTTTCTATAACTGATGATTCTAGGGATGCTCAAAAGAACTCATTATTCGTTGCGAGGCAAGGAGTCCAAAGCCACGGAATAGAATTTGCTAAAGAAGCTATTCAAAATGGGGCATCATGCATAATTAGCGATAAAGAAGCTATAACAGATATAGATATTCCAATTCATTATGTTAATGACTTAGAGGATAAGATTGTAGAAATACTTTTTAGCTTTCATGAACTATCTCCTAGCAATTTATTTTTCCACGGAGTAACAGGTACCAATGGAAAAACTACAACAGCATTCATGGCACACAACATTTTAAGAGAGCTTGACAAGCCTTCGATCTATATAGGTACTCTAGGAGCTATTGTTAATGATGACGCTTTCCCAACAAAAGGAAATACGACTCCAGGAATATTTGAGATCTTTGAAATTTTGAAAAGAGGAGACTATGAACAAAAAGTATTTATTTTTCTTGAGATTTCTTCCCATGCCTTAGATCAAAATAGATTAGGAAATTTACCTTTTTTACAAACTATGATTTTAAATATTCAATCTGATCACCTTGATTATCATAAATCAGACAAAAATTATATTGCTGCTAAATTATCTATAATTAAACTTAATAATAAAAATCCTACAATTGTTTTGATAGATAAAATTCAAGACTTATTACCAAATTTTCAAGAAAAACAAAAAGAAGAATTATCTAAAACAAATTTTTTAAGTAATAAAGATTCTTTTGCTAAATATAATTATTCGCTAGATTTTAATCCTAATGGCTCTTCAAAAATTAATTTAAATTTTCCTAATTTAAATTTAGAGATAAATACCTTATTATTTCTTAGGTTTAATGTTGAGAATTATATTTCAGCAATCGCATTAATTTCAGAACATCTTTCACAAGAAGAATTAGAAAATATTGATCACGCCTTAATTCCCCTTCCCCAAGGACGAGGGGAGCTATTGAGGTTGGATCAAGGCTCTGTATTGATAGATTTTGCTCATGATCACCAATCAATGAGAAATATCTTATCTGCATTAGGAAATACTTATGAGGAAATTATTTTAGCTTTTGGGTGTGGAGGAGATAGAGATAAATCTAAAAGACCCAAAATGATGAAAGTAGCCATAGATATGGCAAGTAAAGTATTTTTTACATCAGACAATAATCGTAATGAATCTTTCTCCTCGATTGTCTCTGATGCCTTAGATAGAAATCAGGAAGCAAATGTTCAAATTATAGAGGATAGAACAGAAGCAATTGCTTCAGCATTACAATGCTTAAATAAAAACAATATCTTGGTAATATTAGGCAAAGGTCATGAGAGGTTCATGGAAGTTTCAGGAAAGAAAATACCATTCAATGATAGAGATTGCGTATTAAAATTACTAAGTAATGAAATTAATTAAAAATACAAAAGATTTAGTCGCTTCACTGAAGCTTGATTGTGACTCAGATCTTCCGATCAGAGATTTCCAGATTGATTCTAGAAAGGTTAGAAAGAACTCAGTTTTTTTTGGTCTTACTGGAACTAAGGAAGATGGAAGTATCTACGCCGAAGATGCAATTCAGAAAGGAGCATCCTTGGCTATTGTGAAAGGAAAGAAACTTTCTAATTTAATGTCTCAATCATCCTATATTGCATTGGTTAGAAGTCCTGAAGAAACTCTCATTAAAGCTGCTGAGATTGCAATGCATAAATATAAGGGGTGCGTTATAGGTATTACAGGAAGTAATGGAAAAACAACCACAAAAAATATTTTACATTCCGGAATAAATAATAGTTTTGCAACATTTGAAAATTATAATAATGAAATTGGTTTGCCGCTTTGTGCTTTATCGTTAAATACAAAACAAAAAATCGCAGTTTTTGAGATGGGTG
>CAYUHD010000006.1:39507-40192 GCA_964444385.1 uncultured Gammaproteobacteria bacterium | reverse complement strand
AGCTGCAGAGGAATCCATAGAAGAGGATTTAGAATCATCAACTGAAGAAATTGATGAGTCTCCTAGTGCAGAGGAAAAGATCAAGGATCTTGAAGAGGCTTTGCTTAGATCAAGAGCAGAGTTAGATAATGCCTTTAAAAGGAATATTGCTGATGTTGAAAAGGCTCACAAATATGGTGTTGAGAGGCTGCTGAATGAATTGTTACCTGTAGTGGATAATCTTGAGCATGCATTGAATAATTTTTCTGAGGATTCAACCAAAGAGGATAGGGAAGGTGTGGAGCTAACTCTAAAATCTTTTGAATCAGCTCTTGATAAATTTGGTATTAGACCCATCTATCCAGTTAATGGACAGTTTGATCCTATTAAGCATGAGGCAGTGATGACTTCGCAGGATCCAAAAAAAGAAAATAATGAAATTGAAAATATATTTCAAAGGGGCTGGGAGCTTCATGATCGGGTTGTAAGGCCTGCAAGAGTCTCCGTAATTAAAAATTAGGAAAAAATTATGTCAAAGATTATAGGAATTGATTTAGGAACAACAAATAGTTGCCTTGCTGTAGTAGAAGGACAGCAACCCAAAGTAATTGAAAACGCCGAGGGAGGTAGAACAATGCCTTCTGTAATAGGTTATTCTGATGAAAATGAAGTTTTGGTTGGAGTTCCCGCTAAATGACAAGCTGTT
>CAYUHD010000006.1:0-39476 GCA_964444385.1 uncultured Gammaproteobacteria bacterium | reverse complement strand
AAAAACTTTATATGCAATTAAAAGATTGATAGGTAGAAGATTTGATGACGATGTTGTCAAAAAGGATATGGACATGGTGCCATATGAAATTATAAAAGCCGACAATGGAGATGCTTGGGTTAAGGCTGATAATAAAAAATTAGCTCCTCCTCAAGTCTCGGCAGAAGTTTTAAAGAAACTAAAGAAGACAGCTGAAGAGTATTTAGGTCATGATGTCGCTGAGGCTGTAATCACAGTACCGGCTTATTTCAATGATTCCCAAAGACAGGCAACTAAAGATGCAGGGAAGATCGCCGGCCTTGAGGTTAAAAGAATAATAAATGAACCAACAGCCGCAGCATTAGCATATGGCCTTGATAAACATAAAGGCGATTCAGTTATTGCGGTCTATGATCTTGGAGGCGGGACTTTTGATATTTCTATTATTGAGATTTCTGAGGTAGATGGTGAGCATCAATTTGAAGTATTGTCGACAAATGGCGATACCTTCTTAGGAGGCGAAGATTTTGATCTTAAATTAATAGATTATTTTGTTGATGAGTTCAAGAAAGAGTCTGGTTTTGATTTAAAGAGTGATCCAATGGCTCTACAGCGATTAAAAGAAGCTGCAGAAAAAGCAAAAATTGAACTCTCTTCATCTGATCAAACAGAGATTAATCTCCCCTATATTACTGCTGATAGTTCTGGACCAAAGCATTTTGTTCATAAGATTACAAGAGCCAAGCTTGAGTCGCTTGTTGAAGACTTAGTTGATAAGAGCCTTTCTCCACTTAAACTTGCATTGGAAGATGCCAAGCTTTCTATTGGTGATATAAATGAGATCTTACTCGTTGGCGGGCAGACTAGAATGCCGATGGTTCAAAAGAAAGTTAAAGATTTCTTTGGTAAAGAACCAAGGAAAGATCTTAATCCTGATGAAGCCGTTGCAGTTGGCGCTGCAATTCAAGGATCAGTATTATCTGGAGATACAAAAGATGTTCTTTTGCTAGATGTTACTCCTTTAACTCTTGGTATTGAAACTTTGGGAGGTATTGCTACCCCTTTGATTGAAAAGAATACTACAATACCAACTCAAAAATCTCAGGTATTTTCAACTGCTGAAGATAATCAATCGGCTGTGACAGTTCATGTGATTCAGGGTGAGAGAAAACAAGCTACCCAAAATAAGTCCTTAGGCCAATTTAATTTAACAGATATTCCCCCTGCAGCTAGAGGCACTCCTCAAATTGAAGTCTCTTTTGATTTAGATGCTAATGGTATTCTCAATGTCGCAGCTAAAGATAAAAATACTGGCAAAGAACAGTCTATTGTAATCAAAGCTTCTAGTGGTTTGTCTGATGATGATATTGAGAAAATGGTTAAAGATGCCGAAGCAAATGCCGAAGATGACAAGAAGTTTGAAAGCCTAGTTCAAGCAAAAAATAATGCAGATATGCTTGTTCATGCAACTAGAAAATCTATATCTGAAGCTGGAGATAAGCTTACTGATGAAGAAAAAGATTCAATTGAGGCAGTTACTGTCAAATTAGAAGAGGCAATTAAGCAAGACAGTTTAGATTCTATTGAAGAAGCTACAAAAAGTCTGAACGAAGTATTAACTCCGTTAACTCAGAAACTTTATCCTCAAGCAGACGAAGGTTCCCCTAATGCTGCAGAAGACACTTCTAGTAATGAAAATACTGTTGATGCAGAATTTGAAGAAGTTAAAGAAGAAGAAAAATAACCAATGCCACAGAGAGACTATTACGAGGTTTTAGGGGTCTCTCGTAACGCTTCAGATGCCGAGCTAAAGAAAGCTTTTAAAAAATTAGCAATGAAATACCATCCTGATAGAAATCCGGATGATCCATCAGCCAATGATAAATTTAAAGAAGCGGCTGAAGCATACGAAATACTATCTGATTCAGAGAAAAAGTCAGCTTATGATCAATTTGGTCATGCCGGCGTTCAAGGGATGGGAGGCAGATCAGGAGCTGGCTTTCAAGACTTTAATTTTGGAGACATTTTTGGAGATATATTTGGGGATGTATTTGGAGGGAGAGGTTCTTCATCAAGAGCAGCAAGAGGTCAAGATCTTCAATATAATTTAGAACTTTCTTTGAAGGAGGCTATTCTTGGAATCAAGAAAACAATAAAAATACCAGTAGATAAATTATGTGATGATTGTTCTGGATCTGGCGCTAAACCAGGCTCATCTCCAGTGACCTGCACTCAATGTAATGGTGCTGGTCAAGTGCGAATGCAACAAGGCTTTTTTTCAGTGCAACAACCCTGCAATGCTTGTAGGGGTGAAGGAAGAATTGTTCAGGATCATTGCAATTCTTGCAGAGGTACAGGGATTAGACAAGAAACTAAATCATTATCTGTAAGTATTCCTTCTGGAGTAGACAACGGAGATAAAGTACGCCTTACAGGAGAGGGAAGTGCCGCAAGAGGGGGTCATGTTGGTGATTTATATGTTGCTATCCAAGTCTCAAGCAACGAAATTTTTGAGAGGGATGGAAAAGATTTATATTTTGAAGCTCCTATTCCATTCGAGGTTGCTGTTTTAGGGGGAACGATCCATGTTCCAGGGTTAGAATCAAAAATTGTTCTTAAGATACCTGCTTATACTCAAACTGGTAAAATTTTTAGAATCAAAGGTAAAGGAGCTTCTTCAGTTCGAGATTCAAGGAGGGGTGACTTGTTGTGCAGAGTTATTGTTGAAACTCCAGTGAATCTTTCAAAGTCTCAACTTAAGATGTTTGAAGAATTTGCAAGATCAATAGAAGCTGAGGAACATCACCCAATAAAAAAATCTTTTAACCAAGCCTCTAACCAATTTCATAAAAAATAGAAGATTGTATATTTTAATTAATGGTTTTCATGGAAACATGGGGCAAACTTTAAAGAACCTATGTGAAAAGGAATCCGACATCATAGTTCAAGATTTTAAAGCAAAAGGAATTAATTTAAGAGACGTATCAGTTGTCATTGATTTCTCCTCACCTGAGGGATTTATATTTTCACTAAAGCTTTGTATTGATCACAAGTTACCTTTTATATCTGGAACCACCGGCCTTACTGATGAGCATTTAAGTCTTGTAGATACTGCAAAAAAATCTATACCAATATTAGTTGCTTCTAATATGTCATTAGGAATCGTCAATTTAAAGAACTCTATTGAGTACTACCTTTCATCAATTAGCACAATCTTGAAGTGTAAAATAGTTGAAATTCATCACGCTAACAAAAAAGACTCCCCATCTGGTACAACTTTAGAAATTTTAAAATTTTTGGAGAATTTGACCAAAAGCAAGATAGAAAGCCCAATTGAAGTTCAGTCTTGCAGAATTGGTAATAACTTTGGGATTCATAGGGTTGAATTCAAAAATAAAGAAGGAATTACCTCTTTTCAACATATTGCGAATTCTAGGGATATCTTTGCAATAGAGGCCTTGAACGCTGCTAGATGGATTGCTTCCAAGGAAGTAGGTAAATATATTTTTGCTGACTTCTTAAATAAAAAGCTTTAATCTGAAGCTACTTTTCTATAGAATACTCACACTTTAAATCCCGAAGGCGCCAAGAAGATTATGGTTGGGGTGCTCTTTAGAAAGAGTCAACTTTATGAGGTGCCGGAGTAATAACCCCGGAGGAAATTGTGAGTATTGTTTCTATTAAAGACCTGCTGAATGCAGGCGTTCATTTTGGTCATCAACAAAGATTTTGGAATCCAAAAATGGAATCTTTCATTTTTGATACCAGAAAAAAAATTAGCATTATTGATCTTGAGATGACTCAAGAATGTCTAAATGCGGCGGCATCAAAAGCAGAAGAAATTTGTTCAAAAGGTAACAGAATTCTCTTTGTTGGCACTAAACGTTCAGCATCTAAAACTATCAAAGAATCTGCCTCTACAATAGGTTTGCCATATATTGATAAGAGATGGCTTGGTGGAACTCTAACTAATTGGAAAACCATACGTGGATCTATTAGACGACTTTTGGATATTGAGGAGCTTCAGTCATCAGGAAGGATTAATAGACTTTCAAAAAAAGAGGCTGTAGACATTACGAAAGAATATGAAAAGTTAGATGCAAGTGTTGGTGGAATTAAAGATATGAAAGGTCTCCCAGATGCTTTGTTCGTTGTTGATGTGGCATATGAAAAAATAGCAGTTACTGAAGCAAAAAAAATGGGCATTCCAATCATTGCATTGGTAGATACTAATTCAAACCCTGAAGGTATAGATTATATTATTCCAGGTAATGATGATGCAATTAGATCAATTAGATTGATTACTAAAGTTATTGGTGAGGCATGCGTTCGAGGGCTAGCAACTTCGAAGGGAGGGGCTATAAATTTTCAAACTGATGATGATGTTGCTCCAGCAGTAAAAGTTAAAAAGGCCTCTGTTACCTCTGGGAAAGCATTGAATCTAGTTGAGGAAGCTGAACTAAGTGAGCTAGAAGAAGATCTACCTGAAGAGACTGAAGAGGAGGTAGTTAAGGAAGAGATTGAGGAAATTGTTGAATCGATTGAGGAATCTGAAGAAGTTGTTCAGGAAGATTCAGGTGAGCCAGAGGATGCCCCAGAAGGTTCAAAGGAAGAAAAATGAGTATAACAGCAAGTCAAGTTAAAGAACTTAGAGAAATGTCTGGTGTCGGTATGATGGAGTGCAAGAAGGCATTAGTTGAAACAGATGGTGATCTTGAAAAAGCTATTGATCTCCTTCGAGCAAATAGCTCTCTTAAGGCTGAAAAAAAAGCTTCAAGAGTTGCTGCAAATGGCGAAGTTAAGGTTGTTGAAAATTCAGGTTATACCAGTCTTGTAGAAATTAATTCAGAAACAGATTTTGCTGCTAAAGATTCTCAGTTTAAAGAATTTGCAAATAATGTTGCTGAATATCTTTCCAATAATCACGTTAATGACATAGATGAGTTAAGCCAGTCATTTGAAGAAAAGAGACAATCACTCATTCAATCCATGGGAGAAAATATTCAATTAAGGAGGCTAAAAACTATCGAGGTTCCATCTGGTGGTTCTATTGGGTCATATGTTCATTCTGATGGTAGGTTGGCCGCTTTGGTATCGATTGATGCAGATAATAAAGAATTAGCAAAAGATCTTGCTATGCATGTATCTGCAACTAATCCAAACTGCCTTAAATCAGAAGATATTGATCCGGATTTGTTAGAGCGAGAAAGATCAATATTCTTAGCTCAAGCAGAGGAATCAGGTAAAGATGTTTCCATTATGGAAAAGATGGTAGAGGGTAAGTTGAAGAGATTCTTATCAGAGGTGACCCTAGTTTCTCAAGGATTTGTTAAGAATCCAGATCAGTCAATTGAAGAATTACTCAAGGAAAATAATGCATCAATCATTGCATTTGCTCGTTTTAAGGTGGGTGAAGGAATAGAGGTTGAGGTTAAAGATTTTGCATCTGAGGTAGCTGAACAACTTCAACAATGACATCTCTTTCATATAAACGTCTTCTCGTAAAATTTAGTGGTGAGGCTGTTGCTGGAAATGATGAGCACGGAATAGACCCTAAAATATTAGATCAAATGGCACAGTCTGTTAAGGATTGTAAAGAGCTTGGTGCTGAAATTGGAATCGTGATCGGAGGAGGCAATCTTTTTAGAGGTGAAAAGTTAAGCAAAGCTGGAATGGACCGAGTTGCAGGCGATCATATGGGGATGTTAGCAACTGTTATGAATGGAATTGCGTTAAGGGATGCGCTCGAGAGAGCTGGGGTTAAAACTAGAGTTATGTCAGCAATTTCCATGTCTGGCGTAGCTGAACATTATGATAGGCGTCTAGCAATTCAGCTTTTATCAAATGATTTTGTTGTAATTTTTACAGCTGGAACAGGTAACCCATTTTTTACAACTGATAGCGCAGGATGCCTAAGAGCAATAGAAACTCAATCAGATATTATGCTAAAGGCTACTAGAGTTGATGGAGTTTACTCTGCTGATCCTGAAAAAAATGCAAATGCCATTTTCTATCAATCCCTTTCTTTTGATGAAGCAATTCAAAAAAATCTTAAGATTATGGATGCTACTGCTTTAACTCTTGCTAGAGATCATAGATTGCCGGTGAAAGTGTTTAACTTAAATCACCCTGATGCTTTAAAAAGAATTGCTTGCGGTGAGGAAATTGGAACATTAATATCATAGTTATGAACGAAATTATTGATCAAATTAAACCTAAGATGCAGAAGGCGATTGAATCGCTGACTCATGAATTTAATAAAATTAGAACCGGTAGAGCAAACCCCAGTATGCTTGATTCTCTAAAGATTGATTATTATGGAAACTCAACGCCAATCAGTCAAACTGCAAATATTTTTGTAGAAGAGGGAAGGACTTTAGCAATTTCTCCATGGGATAAGTCATTGATAGCAGAGATCGAGAAAGCAATCATGGCATCTGATCTAGGTTTAAATCCGAACACAAGCGGTGATTTAATTCGATTAACAATGCCGGCTTTAACTGAAGAAACGCGTCAAGAGTATATTAAACAAGCAAGGAATGAAGCTGAAAATTCTAGGATTTCCATAAGAAATACCCGTCGTGATGCAAATAATGCTGCCAAAGATCAACAGAAAGCAGGGGATTTTTCTGAAGATGACCTTAAGCGAATTGAAGGTTTAGTTCAAAAGGAAACTGATCACTTTATAGGTCTTGTTGATGCTGAGCTTAAGAAAAAAGAAGAAGATTTAATAGAAATCTAGTTATTCCGTATCCAGCCAGAATGGCAAAAAGCAATCAATCATTACTCAACCTTCCCGGCATTAATGCTGCAATTATCATGGATGGTAATGGGAGATGGGCAAAAAAGAATGCTTTAAGTGTTACTTCTGGTCATGAAAAAGGTGTTAATGTTGTTAGAAGAATTGTTGAAACTGCTGCTAAGGTAAAACTAGGATCTCTTAGTTTGTATGCGTTTAGCACTGAAAATTGGTCGCGACCAAAAAAAGAAATTCTTGGAATTAAAAAACTTATTATCACCGCCATAGAATTCCAAGTACCTGAATTAATTAACCAAAAAGTTAGGTTAAATTTTTTCGGTGATTACTCTTCTTTTGGAGATGAAGTGATTGCAGCTATTCATCAAGCCGAAAAAGAGACTGCATTTCAAGACCCAAGTCTTAAATTAAATATTGCTCTTGGCTATGGAGGCAGAGCAGATATTATTGAAGCAACAAAATCAATAGCTAATGATATAAAGTTGGGAAACCTTTCAGTAGATGCCATCTCAAATGAGACTATTTTTAAATATTTAAAAGCACCCATTAATGAATTAGATTTACTGATTAGAACTGGAGGAGATCAAAGAATTAGTAACTTTCTGTTGTATCATTTGGCATATACAGAGATTCAATTTTCTGACACACTCTGGCCAGATTTTACTGAAGAAGAATTTGTAATGTGTTTAGAAAAATTTTTAAAAACGGAGAGGCGTTTTGGCAAACGGATTTTATAAAAACATACTACAAAGATTACCTGCTGCTTTAATCCTGGTAACTTTTATTTTTGGAATTTTATACTTACAAAATTCTCTTATAATATTTATTCTACTTATAGCCGTTGGTTTTCTTTTGGCGAAAGAATGGTTGGCACTATCTGATTCTAAGGTAGATCTAATGCAAATTATTTTTTTTGTTACGCCCATA
The DNA here is from genome assembly GCA_964444385.1 of uncultured Gammaproteobacteria bacterium. Classification (GTDB taxonomy): domain Bacteria; phylum Pseudomonadota; class Gammaproteobacteria; order Magnimaribacterales; family D2472; genus D2472. The sequence continues at coordinate 31,813 of CAYUHD010000006.1, read as the reverse complement.
ACCCTTTCTTTCTATTTTGCTGAAGGCCTCATAAATTTATATTTACTTTTGGCCTTAATTTTTTGGCTCATATACAGCTTTTTTTTGATATTAAACAAGACCTCATCTCTGATCAGTTTTAGAAATAATTATTTGGGGATTTTTCTCATACTTAGCTTCATGTTTGGTCTTACGCATTTAATAATGTTCTCAGAATTCCCTGGTTTAAATAAATTCTTTGTTCTTTTCTTTGTTTTGTTTAATACAGTGCTAGTAGATGTAGGATCATATCTTACTGGTAGCAGTATTGGTAAGACACCATTATTCCCTCAAATCAGTCCAAATAAAACCATAGAAGGTCTATTAGGAGGAATCGGATTTGTTTTAATTTTTGTGACAATAACCTATGTCTTTGAATTAATTTCCCTAGATTTACTGATCATATCTTTGCTTAGCATTCCTTTTGCATTTGTTGGAGATTTTCTTGAAAGCCAATTGAAAAGAGAGAAATCGATCAAAGACAGCGGATCATTAATTCCGGGTCATGGCGGGGTTTGGGATCGTTTAGATTCTCATATAGCAGCTATACCAATATTTGTCCTATTAACTATATTAGTTATATGAAGAACATTGTTTTACTAGGAGCAACAGGTAGCATAGGAGATAGTTGTCTGAATGTTATTAGGCAGAATAAAAAACATTTCAATTTATTGGGTATTGGGCTTAGTAGGAACCTAGATAAAGCAGAAAATATAGCAGAAGAGTTTAGCCCAGATAATATTTTTATAGCTGAATCTAATTTTGATAAAAGTCATAAGCTGTTGCGATCTCACCCGGAGATTTTAACCACTCAGCAAGAATTAAAGCAGTTAATTCAAGACTCAGAGGTTGATATAGTCATTTCTGCAATTTCAGGCTTTGCAGGATTGCAGGCGAGTTACTTTGCAATCGACGCCGGTAAAACCATTCTAGTGGCTAATAAAGAGAGCATTGTAGCAGCTGGAGATATTTTAATACCACTTTCAAAGGCTAAGAATTCAGAAATTATTCCTGTTGATAGCGAGCATAATGCCATCCATCAATGCTTGCCTCATGAAAGAGATCTTGATGAAATTTCTAAGATTTTGATTACTGCATCTGGCGGCCCCTTTAGAGAAAAGTCATTTCAGGACTTAAGTGCAGTTACATTAAAAGATGCTTTGAATCACCCTACATGGAGTATGGGTTCTAAAATTACTATTGATTCAGCTACTTTAGTTAATAAATGTTTAGAGTTGATAGAAGCACATTATCTTTTTCAAATTCCTGAATCTCAAATTGATATTGTTATTCATCCTCAAAGCATTATTCATTCAATGGTGACATTTATTGATGGGTCTACCATTGCTCAGATGAGCAACCCTAATATGGAAGTACCTATAGCCAATGCTTTAGGCCTAGACCAAAGGTTGCCTATAAATTTTGATGCAATTAATTTTTCTGGATTAGATTTATCTTTTGAGCCTATTCCAGATGGTAGAGAAGGAATTTTTGATATGGCTCGAGAGGTATGTAATAACAAAGGAAACTTAGGAGTCATTTTTAATGCCTCCAATGAGATTGCTGTAGATGCGTTCATAAATCAAAAGATTGATTTTGCTGACATATATAAAGTTATAGAAAGAACTTTTGGATACTTTTCATGTTCTAAGGTAAGCACATTAGAAGATATATTTAAATATGATAAGCAAGCACGCATTCAAGCTGAGAAGGTGATAAAATCCTTACACTAAATTTTTCAACACTATGATTTATCTATTTTCAGCAATAGTCTTGCTAGGGGTTCTCATTGCAATACATGAGTTTGGGCATTTCATAGTTGGCAGGATGTGCAAAATACACATTTATCGTTTCTCCATTGGTATGGGCCCAGTTATTTATAAAAAACTAGACAAACAAGGTACTGAATTTGCCCTTTCGGCACTTCCATTGGGGGGATATGTAGCATTTCATACAGAGAAAGCCTCTGAAGAGGAATTAGATTTGATAAAGCCTTTGACCCCAGAACAAAATGCGAATACTTTTGAAAGTAAACCTAAATGGCAAAGAGCACTTGTTATGTTGGCTGGTCCAGCTGCTAATTTTTTACTTGCAATAGGAATTCTGTCTTTAATTTTTGTTAATTCTGTTGAGCGTCAATTTATTCCTGAAGTATCTACCGTTTCTTCTCAATACCTTCAGAAAAATTCTTCTCTAAGGGCAGGAGATATCCTAATTTCTATTAATGGAAAGAAGGTCTCCAGCCTCCAGGATATTAGATTAGAGCTTCTTTCGTTATCTGGAACCAATGGAATGATTGATTTTAGGTTTATGAGAGACTCTAGTGAATTTGAATATACTGTATCAGTTCCTGTAGAAAATTATCTTTCAAATCCAGATGAGCAAAATGCGCCAGAAAACTTTATGGGTTTTACCTTATCTATGAAGTTGCAGCCTACAGTAGGGGTCATTGCAAAAGATGCTCAAGCTGCTCAAAGTGACTTAAAGGTTAATGATCATATTCTTGCTGTTAATAGTCAGCCCATTAAATCATTTGAAGATCTGCGAATATTTTTGCAGGTCTATCAAGGCTCAGATATAGATTTAAAGATTCAAAGAGAAGATCAGACTCTATACCTAAGTGTCCCACTGAGTCTGAGAAAAAATGCCAATGGAGTTGAAGAAAAATATATAGGAATAATGCCAGGTTTAAAAAGGTCTTATTTTGATTCTCTTTCAAAAGGAACATATGAGACATACAACCTAAGCATCAAAACCTTAACCTTTGTTGGTAAAATGATCACAGGGGACTTGGGTACTCAAAATCTCAGTGGTCCAATTGGTATTGTGCAGATGGCTGGAGATACTGCTAAAGCAGGCTTTATGCCATTTTTATATTTAATGGCTCTTTTAAGCATTAGCTTGGGAGTATTAAACCTTTTGCCTATTCCTGTTTTAGATGGTGGTCAATTAGTAATGCTTGGTGTTGAGGCTATTCGAGGCTCCCCAATGCCAGAAAAAATGGAAAATCTATTTTATATGTCAGGTTGGGTCGCCGTAGGATTTCTTATGATCTTTGCTGTATTTAACGATATCTCTAAATTTTTATAACATCTAACATGAAAAATATAGCGCTTTATTTTTTAGCTTTCATATCATTTTCAGCTACTGCTTTTGATGAATTTTTGATTACTGATATTAGAATTGTTGGCTTACAAAGAGTTTCTATAGGAAGTATTTTTACTGCCATTCCTGTGAATGTAGGCGATAAAATGAACCAAGGGAAAGTCTCTGAAATTTCAAGAGCTTTATTTGCTACAGCTCAATTTAATGATATTCAAATTGGTAAAGATGGAAATGTGTTAATAATTAGCGTTTTAGAAAGACCATCAATTTCTGCTATTGAGCTAGAGGGCAATAAAGCATTGAAATCAGAGGATTTATTGAAGGGGCTCGAGGGTGCTGATATTGCTGAGGGACAAGTATACAAAAGGTCAACATTAAATGGTATGAAGAGCGAGTTAGTTCGACAGTATGCTTCTCAAGGAAGATATGGTGCAGATGTTGAAATTGAGACTACTGATAAACCCAGAAATACCATTGAGCTGAAAATTATTATTGATGAGGGTGAAAGCGCCAAAATAAAAAAAGTTAATATTATCGGTAATGAGCTTTTCTCAGATGAAGAGTTGATGACTGGTTTTGAACTTAAAGAGGGTAAGTGGTATTCCTTTTTATCAAATAAAAATAAATACTCAAAAGAAAAGTTACAAGGTGACATAGAAAATTTAGAATCTTTTTATCTTGATAGAGGCTATCTAAAATTCTCTCTAGAGTCATCTCAAGTATCTGTTTCTAAAGATAAAAAAGACATTTTTATCACACTTAGTATTAGCGAAGGAGAGCAATATACTATTGATGAAGTTACTGTTATTGGGGACATGCCATTAAATGAGCAAATGTACACCTCTGTGGTTGATAGTCAGAAAAATCAAATTTATTCTCAGGCACAAATTACTCAAATTGAAGAATATTTTGTAAATCTTTTAGGGAATGAGGGTTATACATTCGCTGAAGTCACTGGAAATCCTGAAATTAACCAGGATGCCAATACAGTTTCACTTTTCTTTTTAGTTCAACCTGGAAATAGAACTTACGCTAGGAAGATTTTTTTCTCAGGTAATTTTTTGACTAATGATGAAGTTCTTCGAAGAGAGATGAGGCAATTTGAGGGAGCCTGGGCCTCTGATAATTTAATTGAGGGATCGAAAGTCAGATTGGAAAGACTAGGTTTTTTTAAAGAAGTTAATGTAGAGACAATTCCTGTACCTGGCACAGAAGATCAAGTTGATATTGAATTCACTGTTGAGGAAGAGAGCACTTCCAGCATCGGAGGCTCTATTGGATATAGTGATTTTGGAATGAATCTGGGTTTAAATTTATCTGATAATAATTATCTAGGAACAGGCAATAGATTTAATTTGGGTATTAATAAAAGCATCTATCAGGAATCTTATAACGTATCATTCTTTGACCCTTACTTCACCATGGACGGTGTAAGCAGAGGTTATAGTCTATATTATCGTATGACGGATTATGGAGAATATAACGTTGCAAATTATCTTACAAATTCAATGGGTGGAGGCGTTCAGTTCGGTTATCCGATAAGCGATACTCAAAGAATTGGTTTAAACCTTAATTTTGATAATACGGATATTGATCCAGGTTCTTTGCCTTCAAGAGAGATAGCAGACTTTCTTGCATCTGAGGGAACTGTATTCGATGTCTTTAAAGCTCAAGCTGTTTGGTCAAGGATCACTCTTAATAGAGGAATGTTTCCAACATATGGATCTTCAACGGATATTATGTTGCAAGCAACCATCCCAGGTAGCGATCTTACTTATTTTAAAACAGACATTCGACAAAAGTTTTATCGACCTTTGGGTTTTGCTGATCTTGTTTTTGGATTTGATGGAGAGCTAGGTTACATTGGCGCATACGGAGATACTAAAGTAACCCCTTTCTTTGAAAACTTTTATTCAGGTGGTCCACGTTCATTGCGAGGCTTTGAATCAAATACTTTGGGTCCTAGAGTGACTCCATCACCATGTTATGAGTTTGATCCAAAAACAGAGGAGTGCCCTTTAATTATTGATACTGATTTTGATGGAATACCTGATTCTATAGCGCAAAACCCATATGCATATCAGCAGCTTAGAGATCCAATTGGTGGAAATTTCTTAGTTGAGGGTAGTCTTCAACTTATTTTCAAACTTCCAATGGTTGAAGATCAAAGATCTATGCGTTCAGCATTCTTTTTAGACTTTGGTAACGTATTTTCTACAGATTGTCAGGACTATCAAATTAATTGCTTTGAACCGTCAATTGAAGACCTGAGATATTCAATTGGAGTTGGAGTTACTTGGATCACAGGTTTTGGCCCAATGAGTTTTAGCTTCTCTCAACCATTTAATGATGGGCCATTTGATAGAACAGAAGAATTTCAGTTCACCATTGGGCAAGTGTTTTAGAGATTAGTTAGTGTTTTTTATTTCAATTGATATAAAATGTAACAACCATTTAAGGGGTTAAAGATGAAAAAATTATTATTTATACCATTCTTGATAGCAATTTTACTTGCAGCCTTTCCAGCATTTGCTACAGAAGGTGTTGCAGTGATTGATATGCGTAATGCTGTTCTAGCAACTCAAGTTGCTCAAGATGCTTTTAAAGCTTTAGAAGAAGAAACCGAATATGCGGGGAATATTGAACGAGCAACTTTACTTCAATCTGAGCGTCAAGCCCTAGCTGAGAAACTTCAAAAAGATGCTGAAACTCTTTCTCAAGAAGAAATAGCTGATATGCAAAGGGATATTCAAGAAAAAGGCAAAGATATAGAGTTTATTGTTGGAAAAGTTCAAGCTAAACAAAGCGAAACCGCTGATAAGGTTTTTAGAGATTTAAACCCTTCCTTGCAGAAAATTCTTTCAGAATTAATTGGTGCTAAAGAAGTTAAGCTACTGCTTGGAAGAGAGAATGTGTTATTTGCTGATACAGCACTTGATCTTACAGATGATGTAACTTCAATGCTTGACGTTGCCGCCGCAGCTGATGGCGCAGACGACAAGTAAGTTTGTCAAGGCCATCGTATAGCCTTAAAGACTTAGCTGATAAAGTCAATGGCAAGCTAGTTGGCGATCCTGAGATTGCTATCAGTTCAATTGCCACAATTCAAAATGCATCCTCTGGATGCATTTCTTTTTTAGCAAATCCAAAATATAAGAAGTTTTTAAGCACCTCGTCTGCTTCAGCAATTATTGTCAGTCCTGAATTTTCTGAGGATCTAAAAACTTCAGGGATTATTGCAGATGATCCGTATGTTGCTTACGCAATTATTTCTTCATTGTTTAATCTGCATCAAAACCCATATACCAATAAAGGTATATCTTATTTTGTTCATGAGACTGCTGAGGTTGATGATTCTGTTGTGATTGGTCCAAATGTATACATTGGACCCGAATGTAAAATAGGAGGAGATTCAATTATCCACGCAAATTCTTCTTTGGTTATGAATGTTGAAATTGGAAAAAATACTACCATTCATTTTAATTCAATATTGGGTTCTGATGGATTTGGTTACGCAGCTGATAAAGATGGATACCATAAAATTGAGCAACTAGGTAAATTAATCATTGGGGATAATGTCGAGATTGGTGCTGGCTGTACTATTGATAGGGGGGCTATTGAAAATACTGAAATTCATGACGGCGTCAAGTTAGATAATCAAGTTCATATTGCTCATAACGTTATTCTTGGGGAAAACTCTGCAATAGCGGCATCTTGCGCAATAGCTGGCTCAACAATCATTGGAAAAAATCTTCAAATGGGAGGACTATCTGGGATTCTTGGTCATTTAGAGATTGCAGACAATGTTTTAATTGGAGCTCACACTCTTATAACTAAAAGTATTGATAAGCCTGGGAATTATGTCGGTATAATGCCCGCTCAAGAGCACAAAGATTGGGCTAAATCCTCAGTCTTTATTAAAAGAAGGAAATCAAAATGAGTTTTCAATTTTCAGATATATTAAAGCACCTGCCCCATAGAAATCCCTTTTTATTTGTCGACAAAATAGTTTCTGTAGAGCTTGGTGAAAGCATTCATGCGCAAAAAAATCTTTTAGTTGATGATGATATTTTTAACGGTCACTTTCCTAATAAGCCAGTAATGCCTGGTGTTTTGATAATTGAAGCTCTTGCACAAGCTGCTGGAATTTTGGGCTTTATGACAATGAACAAGACTCCAGAAGAGGGTAGTATTTATTATTTCGCTGGTGCAGATAGGGTAAGATTTAAAAATCCAGTAGGCCCAGGGGAGACAATTGATTTGTATGCCAGCATATGCTCTGAAAAAAGAGGAATTTGGAAATTTGATTGTAAAGCTGAAGCAAGTGGAAAAAATGTTTGTGAAGCAACAATTCTTTGTGCCGATCGACCGAAATAAACATGACAAATTCTGTAATTGATCCCTCTGCAAAAATTGATAGTTCTGTCAAAATTGGTCCTTTTTGTGTAATTGGTCCTGATGTTGAAATAGGGCCTAATTGTGTTCTTCATTCCCACGTAGTCATAAAAGGTCCTACCAAAATTAGCGATGGAAATATTTTTTATCAATTTTCAACCATTGGAGAAGATACGCCTGATAAAAAATATGCTGGAGAGGCGACCACTCTTGAAATAGGTAAAGAAAATATTTTTAGAGAGGGGGTCACTGTTCATCGCGGAACAGTTCAAGATAAATCTAAAACTGTTGTAGGTGATGGTAACCTTTTCATGGCTTATTCACATATTGCTCATGACTGTGTGGTTGGTAATGAAAATGTTTTTGCAAATACCGCAAGTCTAGCAGGACATGTAACAGTTGGAAATAATGTGACTTTAGGGGCCGTTACTCTTGTTCATCAATTCTGCTCATTGGGCGATTTTTCTTTTACAGGCTTGAATACTCTCATTACGATGGATGTACCAGCATTTGTAAAAGTTGCATCAAACCCAGCAAGGCCAATAGGCCTTAATATTATTGGAATGCAACGTAATAATTTTGATAATGATTCGGTAAATTTAATTAAAAAAGCCTACAGAATAATCTATAGAAAAGGCTATTCTATTAAAGATGCAATCAAACATTTGTATGCATTGAACCAAGATAAAAACCCAGCTCTTATTACTTTTATCTCATCTATTGAAAGATCTGAAAGAGGCTTACTTCGATAGGTGTCAAAAGAAAAATTAAAAATTGGTATTATTGCTGCAGAGCATTCTGGAGATAGGCTTGGAGCTAAACTCATTGAGTCCTTGCAAGAAATCTATGCAATTGATTTATATGGTTTAGGTGGTCCTGAAGTAAGCGCATATAGTATTTTTACCCCTTTAGGAATTGATTATCAAGATTTGCATGTAATGGGTCTTATCGATCCAATAATTAATCTTCCAAAACTTCTATCAATCAGAAAAAAACTCTTAAATCTTTTTCTTAAAAATGATATTGATATTTTTATTGGTGTTGATTCACCTGATTTCAATATGTTTTTTCATAAAAAACTGAAACCAAATAAAGTTAAGACAATTCAAGTGGTGAGTCCTTCGGTTTGGGGGTGGAGAGAGAATAGAATCAAAGCTATTCAAGCCCATGTTGATTTAACAATGTGTTTATTTAAATTTGAATGTGATTTTTATAATAAAAAAAATATGCAAAGCTTTTTTTTGGGTCATCCATTTGGTCAGCTGCAACCTAAAAAAACTGAAGACATAATTTCTAAATACAATTTAGATACTTCAAAAGATTTTGTAAGCATTTTGCCAGGCAGTAGGGCGAGTGAGATATCTCAATTGATGCCAATTTATATTGAATCAGCAAAGAAACTTTTTGAATTAAATCAAAATATATATTTTTTAATTCCTGCTGCAAATAAAAAATTAGCTAAGATGATCGGATCTTTAGATGGCATGAATGATTTACCTCATAAGTTATCTATTGATTCTGCCCAAGATTTTTTATCAGTATCTACAATTTCAATTGTTACATCAGGAACCGCTTCACTGGAGGCGGCTGTTTTAGGCTCAGTACCTATCATTTGCTATAAAACAAATAAACTAAATTATGCAATTTTGAGCAGGCTGCTTAAAACTCCATTTGTTGGATTGCCCAATCTATTACTTCAGGAGCATATTTTTCCTGAGTTAATTCAGCATGATCTTTCGCCTAGCTCAATTGTTAATAGTTTCTCTGATATATCATCACAGTCCGAACAGTACCAATCATATCTTTCCAAAATAAATGATTCTATGCAAGGAGAAGGTTTTAAAGTTGCTGCCAAAAAAATCAAAAATATATTGTGATAATAGCTGGAGTCGATGAGGTAGGGAGAGGGTGTTTGGCAGGTCCAGTTACAGCCGCTGCTGTAATATTAAGGGATCCTATCTTGGGATTAAAAGATTCTAAGCAAATATCTGTCTCTAAAAGAGAAATTTTATCCAGCAAAATAAAAGAAGGTTCTATATATAGTTTTGCCAGTATCTCGAATCTAAAAATTGATGAAATTAATATACATCAAGCTACATTGCTAGCGATGCAAGAAGCTATAATAAATTTATCCATCAAGCCAGATTTGGTTTATGTTGATGGAAAATTTACTCCAAATATTGAGTTAAATTGCAAGGCAGTGATTGGGGGTGATAAGCTAATTCCAGAAATTTCAGCAGCCTCAGTTATTGCTAAAGTGCACAGAGATGATTTCATGATAAAGCTTGATAAAGAATATCCAATTTATGAATTTGCAAAAAACAAAGGCTATGGAACAGCTCATCATTTAAATGCTCTTAAAGAATCTGGTTATACATCCTATCATCGTAAGTCTTTTAAAGGAGTCATAGTCTAATCATGCAATCCTCCTTTATTCATCTTCGGGTTTCATCAGAGTTTAGTATTTCCAGAGGATTGCTAAGAATTAATGAAATCATTGAAAATGCCCAGAAGCTAAATATGCCTGCCGTAGCCCTTTCAGATTTAAATAATATGTTTGGCATGGTTAAGTTCTTTAAGAAAGCAGAAGCTGTTGGAATCAAGCCAATTGCTGGAACTATCCTAAATTTAAAATCACATAATGGAGAATTTGGTGAGATTCTATGTCTTGCAAAAAATAATAAAGGGTTTAAATCTTTGATGAGTATTATCTCAAAGTCTCAGCTTCAACAGGAAAATGGTTATATTTCTGTAACTTTTGATGATTTAAGAAGGTGCGCTGAAAATATTATTGTGATTGCGGGGGGGCCGCTATCAAATATTTTTAATTTAGCAAAACATAAAAAATATCAAGATTTAAAAACTGAATTAAAAGTTTTTAAAGAAACATTTCAGGATGATTTTTGCATTGAACTTCAAAGGTTAGGAAAAGGTTTTGAGGAAGAGTTTATTCAATGTATATTGCCGTTGGCATTTGAATTTTCGATTCCGGTAATTGTTTCTAATGACGCAATGTTTTCTCAAAAAGAAGATTTTGATATTCATGAAACTAAAGTTTGCATCAATACAGGCAAGACTTTAAATGATTCAAATAGAGAAAGGCTTTTTACTTCTGAGCAATGCTTCAAATCTACCAAAGATATTTCTATTCTATTTGCCGACTGTGACCCAGAGGCTTTGATAGGTAATACTTTTGCTATAGCGCAAAAATGCAATGTAACTTTAACAACAGATCAATATTTTCTTCCTGAATACCCAGTTCCACATGAGCATGATTTTAATTCTTTTCTTTCTGAACTTTCAAAGATAAAACTTGATGTAATTATTGAGCCCTATTCAAATGATAAAAAAGAAATTTATCAAAAACGCTTAGATTATGAGTTGACTCAGATTCATGCCACTGGCTTTTCAAGTTATTTTTTAATTGTTGCAGATTTCATTCAATGGTCTAAAGACAATGATGTTCCTGTTGGTCCAGGCAGAGGGTCAGGTGCTGGCTCTTTAGTTGCTTTTGCCCTTGGGATTACTGCATTGGATCCAATTGAGCACGATCTGCTTTTTGAAAGGTTTATTAATCCTGAAAGAGTATCTATGCCAGATTTTGATATTGATTTTTGTATGGATAAAAGAGATATGGTTATTGATTATGTTGGACAAAAATATGGAAAATCTGCCGTCTCTCAAATTGCAACATTCGGCACTATGGCTGCACGTGCTGTTGTTAGAGATGTAGCTAGGGCCCTAGGCAAACCTTATGCTTTGGGCGATCGTATTTCAAAGATGATACCGTTTGTACCTGGAATGACTTTAGAAAAAGCTATTAGTTCTCAGCCTATATTTAAAAAAATGATTCAAGACGAGGAGGAGGTCTCTGAAATAATAGATTTAGCTTATAAACTTGAGGGGATAGCTAGGAATGTTGGCAAACATGCTGGAGGAATAGTTATTGCTCCAGGCTCAATTGCTGATTTTTGTCCAACCTACTTCGACCCTCAGTCTGATTCATTAATGACTCAGTTTGATAAAGATGATGTTGAGACTATTGGATTGGTTAAGTTTGACTTTTTAGGGCTTAGAACGCTTACAGTGATAGATCGTGCTCTAAAAAGTATTAATGAATATCTAACAGGAAAAAATAAAAAAAATTTAGATCTTAACTCTCTTACTTTAGATGATCCTAAGGTTTTTGAGCTACTAGCCTCAGGAAGGACAACTGCTGTATTCCAATTAGAGTCAACCGGAATGAGAGAGCTTATTAGGAGACTAAAGCCAACAAAGTTTGAAGAAATAGTTGCTTTGTTAGCTTTGTATAGACCTGGTCCTTTGGAATCGGGCATGCATGATGAGTTTGTTGATAGGAAGCATGGCAAAAGCAAGGTGACCTTCCCTCATGAGTTACTTGCACCTGTCTTATCCGAAACATACGGCGTCATTTTATACCAAGAGCAGGTTATGCAAGCTGCCCAGGTCTTAGCTGGCTATTCTTTAGGCCAGGCTGATATTTTACGAAGAGCCATGGGTAAGAAAAAAATTGAGGAGATGGAACAACAAAGACAAATTTTTGTTGATGGATGTTCTAAAAATGATATCAAGAAAACTACAGCTGAAAAAATATTTGATCTCATTGAAAAATTTGCAGGTTATGGATTCAACAAATCACATTCTGCAGCCTACGCCATGCTTTCTTATCAAACAGCCTATTTAAAAACATATTTCCCTGAGCATTTCATGGCGGCTGTCTTATCAACAGAGCTTGGTAATACTGACAAAATCAATACCCTCATCAATGAATGTAAGGAAATGAAGATTAAGGTATTAACTCCTGATATTAAAACAAGCAATAAATACTTTAATGTGAACGCAGATCTTGATATTGAATATGGTTTGGGTGCAATTAAGGGACTCGCTGATTCTTTTATAGATCATGTAATTGAGGCAAGGAAAAGTCATTCATTTAAAGATCTTTTTGATCTAACAAAGAAAGTAAATATTAGATTAGGCGGTAAAAAATCTATTGAAGCTTTAACAAAAGCAGGCGCCTTTGATACATTGGCTCCTTCTAGATCTGTTGCTTTAGCTTGCATGGAGGATATTTTAAGAGAAGGGCAGAGAAATAGCATTCAAGTAGCTGGTACCTCAGATCTCTTTGCATCCATGGAAGAAACTTTTGATCCTTATGAAAAATATATAAATGTTAAAGATTTATCAAAAGAGGATTTACTTAATCACGAAAGAGATGCCTTAGGATATTATTTTTCAGGCCATCCAGTAATTGCAATTGAAGGAGTGGTCGAGGACTTAAGATCTCATACCATTAAAGAAGTTACAGATGATTTAGCCAGAGCTAAGATAGTTGGGCTGCTTAATTCGTATAGACAAATTAGAGACCGGTCTAATAAACAAGTTGCTTTTATAAGTTTTGACGATGGTACTGGGACTATGGAAGGAATAGTGAGCACAGAAGTTTTAGAGAAGCATCATTTGTTACTTAAAATTAATTCTATTTTAATTTTTGCAGGCTCGGTTGAGATTGATGATTACAGATCTAAGGAATTAAACCGGAGAATGTATAAGATGAAAGTTGTGTCAGTGGCTTCACTAGAATCACAAATGAGCCAAGGTAATAAATCTATTATGATTGATGCAAGGAATCTACCAAGCGACTCTATCCAATTAAATATGAGAAATTTAAAAAATATGAATGGAGACTTTTGGAAGCATGGCAATTGTAAAGTGCATTTAAAAATTTTACATGAGAACTCTGAGGCTATAATAGAACTTGGTGATGAATTTAGACTTATGCCTTCATCTGAAAACCTTAAGTTGCTTAAGGAAATATTTGGAGAAGAGGCTATTAAATTAAATAAATGAGTATTAGTATTTTAGAATTTGAAAAACCAATTGCTGAGGTTGCGGAGAAAATAGAAGCTTTACAGCTGGCAGCTGTAGATAATCCTGAGCTTTTACCTCAGATAGACAAATTAAAATCAGAGCAAGCGGCGCTGAGAAAAAAAATCTATTCAAAGTTGTCTACTTGGCAAAAAGTCCAAGTTGCTCGCCACCCCAATAGACCTCATACCTTTGATTTCATTGAAAGAATATTTGATGAGTTTGAGGAGCTCCACGGAGATCGTCAATTTGCTGATGATCCCTCTTTGGTTGCAGGCATAGCAAAGTTAGAGGGTATGCCTGTAATGATTATTGGGCATGAAAAGGGTCGAGATACAGAGGAAAAAGTTAAAAGAAACTTCGGCATGCCGCAACCGGAAGGTTACAGAAAAGCAAAACGACTTATGCAGCTTGCTGAGCAATTTAATCTGACTGTAATTACTTTCATTGATACTGCTGGAGCTTATCCAGGTGTTGAAGGAGAAGAAAGAGGTCAAAGTGAGGCTATTGCAAGAAATCTTGCTGTTATGTCTAGTTTAAAAACAAAAATTATAGTTGTGGTTACTGGTGAAGGAGGTTCAGGAGGAGCCTTAGCGCTTGGAGTGGGAGATCACGTAGCAATTTTAGAATATGGCACATACTCAGTCGCTTCCCCCGAGGCTTGTGCTTCAATAGTTTGGCGAGAGTCTGGTAAAGCCCCAGAAGCTGCAGAAGCTATGAAAGTTGGGGCTAGCGACTTAAAAAAAATAGGTATTGTGGACGAGATTATTTTAGAGCCTGTTGGCGGTGCCCACCAAGACTATGATGTAGTTTCAGCAAATATCAAATCGTCCTTATTAACGAATATAGCAGAGCTATCTAAATTCTCTCAAGAGGAGTTATTAAAAAGACGCTATCAGCGCTTAATTAAAATCGGTGCCTGATTTTGTTTAACACAAAAGATTTTTTTGACTTAGTTGACCCAAATAAAAATATTTTTGTGGCTTTCAGTGGTGGAGGAGATTCATCTGCTCTTTTACATTTTTGTTATGAATTAAGACAGAAAAAACTTTTATTTGGAACTCTTTCAGCCATCCATGTTAATCACTCATTAAGTAAGAATTCTGATGTGTGGCAGGAGCACTGTCAAAGATTTTGCGAGGAAAGGGACATTACTTTGCAATGTGAAACCATCAATGTAGATTCTAAAAAATCTGGTCTTGAATCAGCAGCTAGAAAAGGCAGATATAAGATTTTTAAAGAAGCTCTCAAGCTTAATGATCAATTATTGCTAGCTCACCACGCTGATGATGTAGCCGAAACGATTTTATTTAGACTTTTTAGAGGAACTGGTTTAGATGGTCTCCAAGGCCCAATGAGGAAGCGCTCATTAGGTGAGGGTGTGATATTAAGACCATGGCTAGACTATGCCAAGTCTGATTTAACTGAATACTTATCAATTAATAAAATAAAATTTATCTCTGATGAAAGTAATTTCGAAGAAGATCAAGACCGCAACTTTATTCGAAATGAACTTCTCAAATTAGCCTCAAATCGATGGCCCAAAGCAAGTCAACAAATTCAACAGACATCTGAGCTAGTAGCTAAACAAAAAAAAGTGCACGATTTTCTACTTGATCAACAATTTGGATCAAGTATTAGGGGACCTAAATTACAAAGAAAGCTATTGATTAAGCTTGACCATGAAACTTGTATAGAAATAATCAGATATTGGATAAAACAAAATAATGTAGCAATGCCTAATAAAAAGATTCTTCATGAAATTTTGAAAGCATTTATTTATTCTAATCCTAGCCCTAAAACTCTGGTTAATTGGTCAAGGGCGGATAATGATCAAAAGAGCGCTTTTTTAAGTTTTAGTGATGGTGATTTAGTTCTAAATAAGAAATAATCACATAATTTGGAGAGAAATATGAGTTATAAAACGCTAAGTTTAGAGATTGAAAATAAAGTCGCAACGATCACGATAAATCGTCCAAAGATGATGAATGCTTTTAATGAGCAGCTTATTTGGGATATGGGTGATGCAACTGAACTTGTAAAAAATGATTCTCAGATAAGAGTATTGGTTATTACTGGTGAAGGAAGAGGCTTTTCTGCAGGGGCTGACTTAACCGAAAGAGATGCATCTTGGGAAGATACCAAGGATGCTTTATTAAGAGGCTACCATCCTTTTTTAAAGAACATTATTGATATGCCAAAACCTGTGATTGGCTCTATCAATGGTGCTGCCGCTGGCATTGGGGCTGCATTGGCTATGGCTTGTGATTTACGAATTATGGCAAAAGATGCATATATTATGTCTGTGTTTAGCAACATCGCTTTAGTTCCTGATGGCGGACTGAGTTTTCTCTTAACTAGGGCAATTGGGTATGCTCGTGCTCTTGAATATGCAATTGAGGCAAAGAAAATTCCATCTGCAGAATGTTTGTCTATGGGTATAGCTAATAAAGTGGTTGAGTTGGAGGATTTATCTTTTGAAACAAAAAAATGGGCAGAGCACTTGGCTAAGAGATCTCCCCAAGCTTTATCTCTCACTAAAAAATTGATGAATAATTCCCTGGTTCAATCTTATGATGATACCTTTAATGCAGAAGCAGAAGTACAAAATAGTATTTTTGGTTCAACCGAGAACATGGAAGGGGTCAAGGCCTTCTTAGAGAAGCGCGAGCCCGATTTTAAATAAGAAGTTTATTTAGACCAGCCACAATAGCTTGAAAAGAAGCTTTGACGGTATTACCGTCAATTCCAGCCCCCCATTCATTTTTGCTTTTTAAAGTTAGCTCAATGAATGCGGCTGCTTTAGCATCAGCACCGGAGGTAACTGAGTGTTGATGGTAGTCAGAGACAGAAATTGAAGTTGTAAAATGATCATTCACAGCTGAGACAAAAGCCTCAATAGGGCCACCACCAACGCCTCTTAGACTCACTTCATCATTCTTATTTTTTAGAGTGATTTCAACTTGGTCAGAAGTCTTTCCTGATGAATCTTCTGTTGAGGATAAGGCGTAATTGATTAATTCAAATTTACCCTGTGCAGCAATATAGTTTTCTTCAAAAACTTTCCAGATATCTCTAGACATTACTTCTTTTCCAGTTTCATCTGCAACTCTTTGAACTTTTTCACTAAGATTAATTTGCAGTCGCCTTGGCAAGGATACGCCATGATCTTTTTCCAAGATAAAGGCGATTCCACCTTTGCCTGATTGTGAGTTTATCCTTACAACTGCTTCATATGAACGACCAAGATCTGCTGGGTCTATAGGTAAATAGGGCACTTCCCACTCTGGTTGGTTAGACTTTTCTAGTGCATGAAGACCTTTTTTAATCGCATCTTGATGAGAGCCAGAAAAAGCTGTGAATACAAGATCCCCAGCATATGGATGTCTTGGGTGAACTGGTAGTTGATTACAGTATTCAACCTCTCTAATCACAGCATTAATGTCTGAGAAATCAAGCTCAGGATCAATGCCTTGAGTGAGGAGGTTCAGCGCAATGGTAACAATATCAACATTCCCAGTTCGCTCACCGTTACCAAAAAGCGTGCCTTCAACCCTATCGGCGCCAGCCATTAAACCAAACTCTGAGGCTGCTACTGCAGTTCCTCTATCATTATGTGGATGCAATGACAGGGAAATGTTTTCACGATTAAGTAAATTTTCATTCATCCATTCAATTTGATCGCCATAGACGTTTGGAGTTGCCATTTCAACAGTGGCTGGCAGATTAATAATAATCTTTTCAGATGAAGTATCTTTCAAAATATCTACCACCGCATCACAAACATCTGCAGCATAATCAAGCTCGGTGCCGGTAAAACTTTCTGGAGAATATTCAAAAGACCATTTAGTTTCTGGGTTAGCTAAAGCTAGCTTTTTAACTAGTTTAGCTCCTTCAGTTGCTATTTTCTTTATGCCATCTTTATCTTGATTGAAGACAACTTTTCTTTGCAGGGTTGAGGTTGAGTTATAAAAATGAACAATCGCTTGAGGCACTCCTTTGAGGGATTCAAAAGTTCTTTCAATGATATGATCTCTTGCTTGACTCAATACTTGTATTGTTACATCTGATGGAATTTTTTTTTCTTCAATCAACCATCTAACAAATTCAAAATCTGTTTCAGAGGCAGCTGGAAAGCCCACTTCGATTTCTTTGAAACCTAGGTCACAAAGCAATTTAAACATACGTTTTTTTCGTTCATGACCCATGGGTTCAATCAAAGCTTGGTTCCCATCGCGTAGGTCTACAGAGCACCATGTAGGCGCTGATTTAATGACCTGATTTGGCCAATTCCTTCCTTCCAATGGAATAGGATCAAAAGGTTTGTATTTTTTAATTAAATCTTTCATGATTGTTTTTGTGATGCTATCAAATAAATCTCAATATATCCTATCTAAAATTGGCATTCCTATATTTCAGGATGCGCAGAACCCCTCTGTAGATGATGAAACCACCATCTACTTCTTTCAAAAGGACAATATTCTAACATTACATGCTAATTCTGTAGATGAATATACAGAAAAAGAAATAAAGTTGCTTGAAGCTATTATTGGAGCAATTCATGGTCCTGCTGAATCAATTTCTCAAGGAGCGGTCATAGTTTCACCCAGAAAACCTCTTGAAATTAAACACTTTACTGAGTCTTCAAACATTAAAGCCACTTTGTTATTTTGTGATTCTGGAGATTTTTCTAAGGGCTTAAATCCAATACAATCACCTTCTCTGCAAGGAATGCTCTCTGATCAAAGTCTAAAAAAAGATCTGTGGACCAAGCTTAAGCCCCTGCAATCAATTTAATGGATGCCAAGTTTAGATCTACGAGCATGGATGATGTTTCAGCAATCGTTGAAATTGAAAAAGCAACTAACCAAATACCTTGGACAAAGACGCAATTTATATCATCTATGGAGGTTGGCCATTATTCAACAGTGCTTTTGCAAGAGAAAGAGATTATTGGATTTGCTATATATTCTCCCATTGTCCCTGAATCACATTTGTTAAATATTGCTATTGATACAATGCATCAAGGCAAAGGGCTAGGAAAAAAACTTCTTCAGCAAGTCATTTATCAAAACAAAATTATCGGAGTTAAAGTTATTTCCCTTGAAGTAAGAGTTTCAAACCAAATCGCGATTAATTTGTATGAAAAAGGCGGGTTTATAAAAGACGCTATTAGACCAGATTATTACAGCGGCTCCCCTAAAGAGGATGCTTTGCTAATGAGTTTAAAAATTTAGCTTAGAGAATCTTTACTAGCTCGAATTCAATCGCTGATTCGCCATCTTTAGGAGCAAACCTTTTGACAACCTGACCATCTTTATTGACAAGAAATTTGGTGAAATTCCATTTAATAGCTTCAGTGCCTAGAATCCCAGGAGATTCATGTTTGAGATATTTAAACAAAGGACTGGCATTTGAACCGTTGACTTCAATTTTATTAAACAACTTAAATGAAACATTGAATGTTAAATCACAAAATGATTGCACCTCCTCATTGGTTCCAGGTTCTTGTGCACCAAATTGATTGCATGGGAAACCTAATATCTCAAACCCTTGGTCTTGATATTTTTTATATAGATTCTGAAGATCTTTATATTGAGGAGTAAAACCGCATTTACTTGCAACATTAACAATTAATAATGTTTTTCCTTGATAGCTGCTTAAATCCACTGAATTCATTTCAATGTCTTTAACGCTTATGTTGTATAACTCATTCATGCAGATCTCCTAATTTTGAATTTAGATTATACGGAATAAAACAAATATAATCATCGAATGAAAATTAAATGGAAGTCATTCTCTGCTCTTACGAAAGATGAGCTTTATGAGCTACTCAATCTTCGTCAGCAAGTTTTTATCGTTGAACAGGATTGCCCCTTTATTGATGCTGATTTTAAAGATCAAGATTGTGATCATCTGCTGGCGTATGAAGACAATAACTTGATAGGTTACTTAAGAGTTGCAAAGCCTGGCAAACAATATGCGGGACCAGAAATTGGAAGAGTGCTAACCGCAGAAAAGATCAGAAGAGAGGGTGTGGGGAAAATACTCACTGAGGAAGCCATTGAATTTTGTGCCTCTAAATATCCCAATCAGGAAATAAGTATTTCTGCGCAATATAGGCTATTAAATTTTTATCAAGATTTTGGATTTGTTCCTCAAGGAGAGGTTTATCTAGAGGATGATATTGATCATATCAAGATGACTCTAACTCCTAAATCAAACGATAAAAAAATCTTTCAATGGGGACTAGGAATCCATCCTTTGCTAATTTTAGGTGGGGTAATTTCTATTGCAATTATAGGTTCCAGTTTTATTAAAGAAGTTGATGTCTCTCAATTAAATTGGATTGCTAAAATTGATGAGAGAGCAATTTCTAAAGAGAAATATAAGACCTATTTAGAATCAATAGCTCAATCAAGAAAAACTGGTTT
Organism: uncultured Gammaproteobacteria bacterium; assembly: GCA_964444385.1. Taxonomy (GTDB): domain Bacteria; phylum Pseudomonadota; class Gammaproteobacteria; order Magnimaribacterales; family D2472; genus D2472. Next base: position 11,972 of record CAYUHD010000006.1, on the reverse strand, counting down.
GATAGATTCTGATCCTGAAAAAATTCTTGAAAGAATGATAGATGAGGAGTTATTGATCCAAAGAGGGATTGATCTCGGGATGATTGAGAATGATTCTGAGATTAGAAGCACGATTATTCAAAAAATGATTGGTTCAATTATCGCTGAAACAGATGATCTAAGAATTTCACGGAAAGATCTAGAGCGTTTCTATTCAACAAATCAAGATTTATTTACACCTAGCCCTAAGTTACATCTAATAAAGTTAAGCTTTGATGGTAACAAAAGAGACTCTGGGGCTGAGGCAAGAGATTTATTAGTTGTTGGTAATCTTGCAGCTGCAAAATCACTTGCTGAAAATGAAGTTATAAGTCTCCCCAATGTGTTGTTACCCACAATGAAAATTAGAGAATATATTGGACCTTTTCTTACTCAGGCTGCGTTAGGTTTGGAAGAAGGAGAGGTCAGTGAATTGATAGAGCTTGATGGACGATTTCATCTTTTAGTATCTGTACAAAAAATGATATCAAGTGCCCCTCAATTTGAAGATATTTATCAAGAAGTTGAGTCTGAATATATTCGTTTTAAGGGAGAAGAGATGTTAGATGAATATTTAGGAGATCTAAGAAATTGGTATGACGTCGTAAAGGCAAATGATTTATAGAAAACTACTGATTTTATTTTTGCTTCAGCTTGTTCTGCCGCTTGAAGGCCATAATCGAAGTGAATCATATTCTAAGTTTCAGTTTGTTAATGTTGGAGATGGTTCTGAGGTTAGAGTTACTGGAACAATTAAACAAGGTATTTTTGAAGACTTGAATCCAGGAGTAAGATTTCAATCTTATAATGAATTTGTAAATTATTTAGGTAATTCAATTGATCTTGGGGATCAATGTGAGCTAAATCAACCGGTAGAATTTAATGAAAACAATTCTCTGGGCGTTTTAAAATTCTATTGGGCCTTTCAATGCTCGATCTTGCCGTCTAACGTATCCATTTCTTTGTTTCAAGATCTCGGTCTTACCCATACCCATATTGCTAGAGGCTCAATAGACGGTGAAACTATTCCTGAATTCATGTTTGCCAATAAAGCTGATCTTTGGCAAATTAATTCTTCATCTCAGCCAGATGCTAATCAAAGCTCATATTTGGGTTATCTATTCTCAGGCATTCAGCATATTCTCAGTGGCTGGGATCACCTAGCATTTTTGCTGGGGTTATTGCTTTTATTTCAAGGCAGATACTTGGTAATAGCTATTACTGGATTTACCATTGGACATAGTTTAACTCTTGGGTTGGGTGCCATGAATGTCTTGAGAGTGCACTCAGCGATGGTTGAAATTTTAATAGGGTTTTCAATATTGCTTTTAGCGATAGAAAAGTTTTTTAAACATCGTTACGAATTTAACAACCTCAATAAGAATTTCGTATTTGCACTTTTAGCTTTTGTACCTTTAGGAGTATTTGGAATTTTGGAGCCTGTATTAATTTTTGGCTTAGCATTATTTTTAACTATCTATCTGAGTCTATCTCAGCATTATTCATCTCAATGGGTTCCGTTGATGATCACAGTATTTTTTGGACTAATCCATGGTCTTGGGTTTGCTTCTTCAATTGCCGAAGTTGGACTGCCGCAAGATAGATTGTGGCAAATTATCTTAAGTTTTAATCTTGGTGTTGAAATTGGTCAGCTAACTGTAGCTTTTGCAATTCTAGGGTTTCTAACATTAGCAAAAAATTATTTTTTCACTTCTCATTTTGATTCTATTCACAATATTACTGGTGCTGTAGTATTTTCTATGGGAACTTTTTGGTTTGTTAGCAGGGCAATGGGAATATGAAATTTGCGATACCTTTATCCATGTTACCAATGGATGAAATTAAGCCACTAGGTATAGCTGCTGATGAATTAGGTTATGATTTTCTTGCTATTTCGGATCATTTAATACATCCAGAAAGTTTTTCCGTTCCATATCCTTATACAGATGATGGAAACGTTAGATGGGAGCAAGGAACTGATTGGCCTGATCCTATTAATTCATTATCTTTTCTTGCAGGAGCAACTGAAAATATTCGTTTTTACACTAGTGTTTATGTTCTTCCAGCTAGAAATCCATTGAGAGTAGCAAAAGAGGTTTCTACTCTTGATGCCGTATCTAATGGGAGGTTTGATTTAGGGATAGGAATGGGATGGATGCCTGAAGAATTTGAAGCAGGCGGTCAAGAATTCCGAAGGAGAGGAGTTAGGGCCGACGAAATGCTTGAGATTATGAAATTGCTTTGGTCTGGCAAGATGGTTGATTTTAAGGGAAAATTTTTTAGCTTTAAAAAATTAGAGATGTTACCTGCTCCAAAAAAAGACATTTCTATATATGTTGGAGGTTTTTCAGAACCTGCTCTAAATAGAGCAGCTAAACATGATGGTTGGATATCTGACATGCATAGTTTGAGTGAGTTGGAAGCTTTGATAAAAAAATTGAATTTAAAAAGACAAGCATTCCCCACAAAAGATGATTTTGAGTACATTTGTTTTAGTTGTTGGGATGCATTTAGCTTAGATGGTTTTAGAAAAATGAAAGATTTAGGCGTGACCACCATTACTACATACCCGTGGATGCTTTTTGGAATTATGAATGATGCTCCCCTAGAGCAGAAGATTGATGGTATGGAAAAATTTAATAACTATTTCATTTGCGAACTCAGATAGCAATCAGTTCATAGAGAATCATCCCTTTCTCGAGTCTAGAATTGGTATAATTAGCCAATGAAAATAGTCAGACTAGTAGAAAAATCAGATTTCAAAAGTGTTGAACACTTGGTAAAACATTCTGGTAAAGGCATGACTACTATGCCAAAAACCTCTCATGAAATTAAAGAGAGAATCGTGTGGTCAGAAAAATCTAGAAATAAAAAAACTAAAAAACCCTATCAAGATAGTTATTTATTTGTCCTTGAAGATAATGGGCGTATTGTAGGTCTGTCCGCAATTTATACTTCTGTTTCCCTCAAAAAACCTTCAGTTTTTTTTAAGAGATCTATTTCAAAACTCGAATCAAAGTCTTTGAAATTCACAAAAGATTTAGATGTTCTTAGTATACATTTATGTAAAAAGCCTTATTCTGAATTAGGAACTTTATTTTTAAAGCCAGCTTTTCGTGGGAAAGGAAGGGGTTCGTTATTATCGTTTTCTAGATTTATTTTTATGGCTGCTCATCAGCAAAGATTTGATCCAGATGCTTTTGTAGAAATCAGAGGTTTTAAAAATGCCAAGGGCGAGTCTTATTTTTGGAACTCATTTAGTAAAACTTTTTTCAATCTTGATTTTTTTAAAGCAGATGAAATTAGCTACATTGATAATCATTTCATTATGGAGTCTATTCCAAAATATCCTTTTATTATTGAGCACATGCCAAAGAAAGTGCAAAGAGTTATTGGGAAACCGCATCCCAATGCAATGCCGGCTTATTCTTTGCTTACAAAACAAAATTTTCGCCCTAATGGGTTAATCGATGTTTTGGATGGAGGCCCCTGTATGGAGGTAAAGATTAAAGATATCCCTTTGGTTAAATCTGCAAAATTGTTCCCGATTGAGATTAAGCGTAATATTAATTTTGATCGTTTTGGTTTTATTGCCAATCCATCAATTGATACTTTTGCAGTGGCTAAAGAAAACTATGCTTTTGATAAAGAGAAGAAAAAGCTCCTCATTTCAGCAAAGGTTGCTAAAGCCTTAGGCCTAGAATCGGGCTCTATAGCACAGGTTAATTAATGCTTTATTTTCAGAATAAATGGTCTTCTGGCAAGGGTAAGTCTTTTCAATCTATCAACCCTATAAATGGTGAAGTTATATGGGAAGGAAATTTTGCCAACACTGCTCAACTAAATGCTGCAATGAATGCTGCCACTGATAGTCATTTTAAGTGGTCTCTTCTATCCCCCGAAGATCGAATTAAAGTAATTAGAAAATTTTATGGTTTGCTAGAAAAAAATAAATTGGCCATGACGCAGCTCATCTCAATTGAAACAGGTAAGACCCATATTGATGCTGCATCAGAGGTTGCAGCTACATTGGCTAAATTAAATAATTCAATTCTTGCATATAAAAAACGTACCGGCTCTAAGTTAAATGCTCTAGGTACAATGCAGGCTAATCTCCAACATGCATCGCATGGTGTTATGTCGGTAGTAGGGCCATTTAATTTTCCGTTACATTTACCCAATGGACATATTACCCCTGCATTAATTGCGGGGAATACTATTGTCTTCAAGCCCAGCGAATCGACTCCTATGGTAGCAGAGTACATGATGATGTTATGGACCGAGGCCGGATTGCCTTCGGGCGTTATTAACATGATTCATGGAGGCAAAGATATTGTCCAAGGTCTTTGTAAACATCCTCTTAATAAGGGCTTGCTGTTTACTGGGAGTTATAAAGTTGGTAAGCAGCTAAGTAAAATAATGGCTAATTACCCAGAAAAAATTCTGGCCTTGGAGTTGGGGGGCAACAACCCGCTAGTAGTTTGGTCAACTAGAAAGATTAATGTAGCAGTAGATTTAATTTTTGAATCTGCTTTTATATCTTCAGGCCAGCGTTGCACATGTGCTCGACGTTTAATTTTATCAAAGACAAGTAATGGGAAGAAGATTCTCACCAATCTCAAACAAAAGATTCAATCACTCTCATATTCCGATACATCAGATCTTTACTATGGGCCATTAATTTCCCCTTCGGCTACTCAAGGGTTTTTAAATTTCCAAGAGAAGCTCATTCAACTAGGAGCAAAATCAATACTTAGAGCTCATAAAGTTAAAGATTCTTATAATCTAGTAACTCCAAGTCTAATCAATATTACTGGGATGAAAAAATCTTATGATGAGGAAAATTTCGGCCCAATGTTGCAGGTCATATTTGTAGATACCTTTGAGGAGGCTATAGCGGCGGCAAACAACACTAAATATGGCTTAGCAGCAGGACTGATCTCAGATAATGAAGAATTATTTGAAGGTTTTGCCCAAAGAATCAATGCAGGCGTCATAAATTTTAATTCAACTACAACAGGTGCTTCAGGAGCTTTTCCGTTTGGTGGTATAGGTCGAAGCGGCAATCTTAGGCCTGCAGGCTTTTATGCAGCTGATTATTGTGCTTGGCCTAAGGCTTCGATTATTAAGAAACTTTAGATGACTTATTCAGGAGAGATTAATTTTGATGGTTTGATTGGACCAACTCATAATTATGCTGGCTTATCGAACGGTAATTTAGCTTCACAAAAACATCTTAACCAAACATCAAATCCGCAGGCTGCTGCATTGCAGGGCCTTGATAAGATGAGAATTATTATGGAGCAGGGAATTCCACAGGGTTTCTTTTTGCCGCATGAACGTCCCAATCTTCAAACTATTAGAGCTCTAGGGTTTGGAGGTACTGATGAGGAAGTATTTAATCGTGTTGCCAACCAAGCTCCAGCTCTTCTAAAAAATGTTTATTCAGCATCGTCAATGTGGGCAGCAAATGCTGCAACATTTTCTCCAAGCATTGATAGTTATGATCAAAGTATTCATATTACTCCGGCAAATCTAAACTCCATGTTTCATCGATCAATAGAATCTGAATTTACCAAGATTCAATTGCAATTCATGTTTGGATCAATTGCACAGATTCATGATCCTATAACTCATATTTCAGGATACGGTGACGAAGGAGCGGCTAACCATCTTAGAGTAAGCGCTCAACATTTAAAGCCTGGGTTTCAAATTTTTGTTTATGGGAGTTCTGGTTTTGAGATTCATCAAGGCGTCATTGCACGTCAGGCAGAAGAGATTTCTCAAGCCGTATCAAAGCAGCATCAACTTGATCCAGATAGGGCCCTTTTTTTAAGGCAAAATGATCTAGCTATAAAATCTGGCAGTTTTCACAACGACATTGTGAGTCTTGCAAATGAAGAAGTCTTTATTTTTCACCAAGAAGCTTTTGCAGATAGAGTGGAATTAGAAAGAGTATTGCACCATCTCAAAGATCACATAAAAGGTTTTCATGCCCTTGAAATTCTATCAGAAGACATTTCTTTGGATGATCTAGTATCAAGTTACCTTCTTAACTCGCAATTAATTACTGTTGAGAATAATGAGATGATGATGTTGCTTCCGGAAGAAGTTCAAAATCACCTAAATTGCATGCAGTGGCTTGATGAAATTAAATCTTCTTCACCTGTAAAGCACATTGAATTTGTCGACATTCGTCAAAGCATGATGAATGGCGGCGGACCAGCATGTCTGAGATTTAAAACAGTGGTTAACGATAATGAGTTTAACCAAGTAAATAAAAAATTCTTATTGAATCCAAAGAAACTAATGGATTTAAGGTCTCTAGTGAGCAAGCACTACAGGGATAAACTTAATCCAGAAGATTTATTTGATCTAAAATTAATGGAAGAGTCCTATAGATTTTTAGATGAATTAACCCAGTTATTAGATTTAGGTTCCATTTACCATTTCCAAAAAATTTAAATTTAGATTAAGGTATTTTTATGTTTGGATTTAGTTGCGAAGTTGAATAGAATCTCATAATAGCTAATCTAGGATATAGGATTAATTAAATTTTTTTGGGGAAAGAAATTGTTCAATAAAATCAAAGAGTTTTTTAGGGTTCTTGGTGAACTTAGGTATCTCATTCCAGTTCTTCGATACAAGTTCCCAGATCCAGATGACCAAGCTTCACTAGCTCATTCATTTCAAGATACAACAGAAAAATTTTCGGATAGGCCCTTTTTACATTTTGAAAATGAAACTTGGACTTATGCGCAAATCAATAAAGCAGCCAATAGCCTGGCAAGGTATTTTGTAGCAACTGGTGTGAAACACGGCGATAGGGTAGTGATGTTTATGGAGAATCGCCCTAGCTTTGTAATTTCTTTGTTAGCTTTAAATAAGATTGGAGCAATAGCCGTTTTAATTAATACCAGTTTAACTGGCGATCCCCTAGTTCACTGCATCAACTCATCTGACTCAATTAAATGCATTGTTGGCGCAGAACGCGCAAAACCCCTGGAAGATGTTTTAGATCAAATAAATATTACCAAACAAGAGGATTTGCTTTGGGTTGAAGATACTCCCAACTATTCACTGCCTGAATGGGCAATAGACTTGAAAGCCAAGATAGATTCAAGTAAGGATGAAAATTTAGAAGAAACAAATTTTGTTAAGGCAAAAGATGTGGCTTGTTTTATCTTTACTTCTGGTACTACAGGAGTCCCAAAGGCAGCAATCTGCCCTAATCAAAAACTTATGGCCGCTTCTATTAATATTAAAATGGCTGGTTATCGTATTGATGAGACAGACTGCATGCATAACAGCCTTCCTTTGTATCATTCAACTGGCTTGATGTTAGGTCTTTGTGCGGTAATTCAGGCAGGAGCATCAACTTTTATAAAAAGAAAATTCTCAGCTTCTTCTTTTTGGGAAGAAGTGCAAAAACACAACACAACCGCTCTCGTCTATATCGGAGAGCTTTGCAGATATCTTGCTAATCAAGACCCCACTCAAGCTGAGTTAAACAATCCACTAAATGTTATGGTTGGGAATGGTCTTAGGCCGGATGTTTGGGATACTTTTAAAGATAGATTTGGAGTAAATAGAATAGTAGAGATTTATGGAGCAAGTGAAGGTAATGCACTTTTCATGAATCTTTTAAACAAAGATAAAACCATTGGAATGACAAGTGCAGATGTTGTTTTAATTGAATATGATGTTGCAGAAGATGAAATCCTAAAAAGTGACGATGGTTTTTGTAGAAAAATAATAAATCATGATCCAGGTTTATTAATTATAAAAATAGGGCCTAATGCAGTCTTTAATGGCTACACAGATGCGCAAGCAACAGAAAAGAAAATTTTACGAGATGTCTTTGAAGAAGGTGACGCTTGGTTTAATACTGGTGATCTGATTAGAACAGTCGATGTAGGCTATTCATTAGGTAAAACGCATTATCAATTTGTGGATAGAGTGGGCGATACTTTTAGATGGAAATCAGAAAATGTATCAACCAATGAGGTTGGTGAGATCTTAAATGGTTTCAAGGATGTAAATATGTCAAATGTTTACGGGGTTAAAATTCCTGGCTGTGAGGGTAGGGCAGGTATGGCAGCTTTTAGTCTTGATGATGTTAACAGTTTCGATTGGGACGGATTCTCTGATTATGTGCAGAGCAGTCTTCCAAAGTATGCACGCCCTCTTTTTATACGAATTATTCAAGAAATGGATACCACAGGGACTTTTAAGCTAAAGAAAAATGATCTTAGAAACGAAGCATTTGATATTGGCAAAATCACTGATACTGTTTATTGCTTGAAACCTAATTCAAGCAATTATCAAGCTTTAGATAATGAATGGTTACAAACAATTAATTCTGAGAAGGCTGGGTATTAATTCTCATTTAAGATCATCATGCATTGCCTAAACATTGCACTTTTAATTTGATCTTTATTAAGACCCTGTCCTTGCAATCTTGACCATAAAGCAAAGGACAAAGTTGCGTGAAACAGATGTTGTGACTCATCATCAAAATTTAATACTTCAGGAATTACTTCCTCCGTTTTTTGCTTTATTTTCTTTTGATAATTCAAATAGTTTTCCCGTAAGAATTTGTATTTCCACATTTTAGAAACAGTCATGAACATTATTATTTTGTGTTTTTTATAACCTGAATAGAGGTGATTTATAGCTGCTGAAAGGCGATCATTGAAAGAGGAAGAAGGATCAAATTTAACTTCAAAATTGTAATCCTTGCTTAATTCAGCATCTACTGATTTGAGTAGGTTTTCCATATCATCAAATTGTCTAAATACCGTTCTTATGCCAACACCAGACTCATCAGCAACCACTTGAGCTGTAGGCTCCAAATTGCCTGCTCTAATTAATTTGATAACAGCGGCAACAATCAGTTTTTGACTTCTAACGCTTCGTAATGTTCTTCCGTCTTGCTTAGCCATATCTCATTTGAATATATCTATTGACATAATTTATGTCAATAGATATTGTTAGTTATTATGAATAGAGTAACTGAAATCTTAGGAGTTAAATACCCAATCATTCAAGCGCCTATGGGCTGGATTGCAAGAAGCCAGCTTGCTTCAGCTGTCTCAAATGCTGGGGGTTTTGGAATAATTGAAACTTCATCTGGAGAAACTGAAAACTGTAAAGCTGAGATTATAGCTATGTCTAAACTGACAGATAAACCTTTTGGTGTGAATTTACCTTTAATGTTCTTAAGAGACGAAAGTATGATTGAGTTAGTGTTAGAACAGGATATAAAGTTTGTTACAACCTCTGCAGGCGATCCTGGAAAATATATTCATACTCTTAAAGATGCTGGAATCAAAGTTTTTCATGCAGTGCCAAGTTTAGCTGGTGCTATGAAGGCAGCTGATGCAGGTGTTGATGGTTTAGTTATAGAAGGCACCGAAGGCGGTGGTTTTAAAAGCCCTGAAGAGGTTGGTTTGATTGTTTTGATTCAAGCAATAAGAAAACATACTGATCTACCAATTATTGCTGCAGGAGGAATAGTTGATGGGGTAGGAATGGCTGCAGCATTTGCCGCGGGAGCAGAAGGCATCCAGATGGGTACTAGGTTTGTATCTTCCAAAGAAAGCCCAGTACATGAAAATTTTAAAAATTCTATTCTTGATTCAGATGAACAAGGAACATGGATTCTTAATAAGAAATCTAAACCCTGTATTAGAGCTTTAAAAACTGAATTTACCAAAAAAATTCATGATGCCGGAGTCATGGAAATGACCGATATGATGAAAATTCAAGATCTTTATTTTGGTGGTGATATGAATGCTGCCCCAGCTCTTACTGGTCAGTCAGTTGGATTGATTGATGAGATAAAGCCAGTTTTACAAATCATCGAGGAAACTATTTCAGAGTTTAATGAGACATGTAAAAAAATGTCGTCTCAAGCATTTTAAAAATGAGAAGTTTAAATCCTATTCCAATAGCTGGAAACCCTGCATCACCTTATACCAGAAAGATGGTTGCGCTTATGCGTTATCGCAGGATTCCCTATGCAATAGAGTGGGGAGATCCTAGAGAACTTATAAAAAAACTTGATGTCGAAGAGCCAAAGCCAGTTTTGTTACCGGTAATGATTTTTGATGTTGATGGAACTAAAAAAGCAATCACTGATTCAACTCCAATTATTCGTCATTTAGAACATGAATTCCAAGCTCGGAGCGTTATTCCTACTGATCCAAAATTGGTTTTTTTAAATTATGTTATAGAAGATTTTGGCGATGAGTGGGTAACTAAATTCATGTTTCATTACAGATGGCACTTTAAAGCAGACATAGAAAAAGCAGGAACTATTTTGCCCTTAATGCATGATGTTAGTCTAGATAATGAAGTCCACCAAGATTTTAAGAAGCATGTTTCAGAATGGCAGATAAGTCGCTTATGGGTAGTTGGATCAAATGAAACAACGGCTCCTATCATTGAAGCAAGTTACAAGAGATTTCTTCAACAACTTGAAGATTGCTTATCACTGAATCCATTTTTATTTGGTCACCGTCCGTCCTCAGCAGATTATGCTATCTATGGACAGCTTACCCAGCTTGTTTGTTTTGATCCCACTTCTAGAGAAATTGCTTATGAGGTTTCACCTCGGGTAATTGCTTGGGTAGATAAAATGGAAGACATGAGTGGGCTAGAACCCGTTGAAAATGATTGGCTTAGCTATGAGGATGCAAAAGAAAGCCTATTTGATCTTTTTAAAGAATTTGGAAGAGCCTACATACCTGCATTATTAGCTAATGCTAAAGCAGTAACCTTAAATAAAGAAACTTGGGTTGCAAAAATTGATGGTGCTAAATGGGAGCAAAGAAGCTTTCCCTATCAAGCAAAGTGCTTACAGTGGATTAATGATGAATTCCAAGCTCTAAACCAAGACGATCAAAATCAAATCAGAGATTTTTTAGATTCAACAGCATGCAGCAATTTAATTGTTAAAACTTAAAATGGAAATATTAAGAACACCAGAAGAAAGATTTCAAAATTTAAAGGAATATCCTTTTGAACCCCATTACACAACCATCAAAACTCACGATGGCACGGATTTAAGAATTCATCATGTTGATGAGGGTCCAAAAGATGGCTCCATATTATTGGCTATGCATGGTCAACCCGTTTGGAGTTATCTCTATGCGCGCATGATCCCATTTCTGACGGAGGCTGGAGTTAGGGTTATCGCACCTGATTTACCTGGATATGGCAAATCAGATAAACCTGCAGCTCGAGAGGACTACAGCTATCAAAGGCAGGTAGATTGGATGGGCGCATGGTTAAAAGAAAACAATTTCTCTAATCTCACTTTTTTTGGTCAGGATTGGGGAGGACTTATTGGCTTGCGTATGGTTGCCCAAGATCCAGATCGATTTATTAAGGTATCAATGGGAAATACTGGATTGCCTTATAACCCGGACGTGCCTCAAGAGGTTATAGATCAAGTTAAAGCTTTTAGAGAAAGTGATTTGAAACTCACCCCAATGAGCATGCAAAAAGAGGTTATGCAAATGGATGGGAAGAGTCTTTCAAAAGATTCATCTGCAACTTTTCATCCAGCATTAAAATTTATGTATTGGCAAAAATTTTGCTGGGATACTGAAAATTTACCAATAGGATTTATCAACTCAACCATGATGGAAAAAAGATCTAAATTGTCAATGATGGGGCAATATCTTTTTGAAAGCATGGGCTTAGGAAAGCTGTCACCATTTACCTCGGACCTAGTTAAAGCTTATGACGCACCTTTCCCAGACTCGACATATAAAATGGGTCCTCGAGCCATGCCAAGCCATGTTCCAGTGCTGCCAGATGCATCTTTAGATGCTCAAAAAGAAGCAAGAGATTTTTTTAATATTTCAACCAAACCATTTCTATCTGTCTTTGCAGGCGATGATCCTGTAACAAACGGAATTGAAGAAGATGTTCTTAGAATGGCC